>JACQEW010000335.1 GCA_016200365.1 Nitrospinota bacterium | reverse complement strand
TTAAAACCGAGGGTGGCGGTTGTCATAGACAGTCAGAACAAGCGATACACCCCGCCAAAGACGCTGGATATGTCAAAAGGCGGGGGTAACTGGAACATAAAGGAGATAATTGAGCCGGCTTCTTGCGGCATAAACCCGCAGGAGATAATGAAGGGTCTGTTATTTGACCAGAGCATAGAGTAAATAAAATGGACATAATTATTGAGATAAAAAATCCTGAAAGCAGAGAATGGGAGTTTTTTCCAATCCTTACAGTGCAGAATCATGCTTTCAGGGGAGGGCTGAAGACAGCAATTAAAACTCTATCTGGAGATTAGAAGTAATGGCGATATATCTAAAGGAGGGATGTGCCATGAATAAGTCTGACCTTTTAGATATTATGAAAACTTTTTTAATACCAGTTTCTCTTCGATAATATCCTTACTCAGTTCACCTTTAACCTTATCCTTTACCCTGCCGTTCTCGTCAATAAAAAAGGTAACAGGGAGTCCGATTATTCCGTAATCCATCGAGACTTTTAAATCCGTATCTATCAAAATTGTAAATTTTATCTCATGCCCGGATACAAATTTTTTAACCCTTTCATGGTCTTCATTGTAATTTATCCCTATGACTACAAAATCCCCCCTCTCCCCCCTTTTAAAAAGGGGGGAGGAATGGGAGGCATGAACCTCCTGTAAGAGAGGCATCTCCTTTACGCAGGGCGGACACCATGTCGCCCAGAAATTGAGTATAACTTTTTTACCTCTATAATCCTTGAGTCCTACCTTTTTACCGGTTAAATCGGTCAGCACAAATTCCGGTGCAGGGTCGCCAATACCGGCAACAGTATGTCTCTCGGCTTCTCTGCATCCAGAAAACAAACTCACCACAAAGACACAAAGGACACAAAAAGATAAAAAGAAAAAAGATTAAGGAGAGATGGAGAAATGGAGAATAGGGGAGAATAAAATATAAAAATAGATTTTTTCCCCATTTCCCTTTTTCTCCCTTTCTCCTTTTCGTTTTTAAACTTTGTGATCTTTGTGCCTTTGTGGTAAATAGCAGGTCTTTGTTCTGTCACAGTCTAAACTGCTCCACGAGCCTCTGTAGGTTCTCTGCCAGCTTTCTTAGATTTTTCGATGCCTCTGAAGACCTCGAGGCGCCGCCGGCAGTATCCTTACTTACCTTTGCTATATCCTCTATATTGGATGTTATCTCCTCTGACGCTGCCGACTGCTCCTCTGTGGCTGTTGCTATCTGGTTTATCATATCCGTAACATTCTGAACAAGACCGACTATCTGTTTTAAAGATTCCCCTGCCCTATTTGAAAGCTCCACGCCATTTTTAACTTCTCTGTTCCATTCGTTCATAGCCGAAACTGCATCGGCTGTATCTTTCTGTATCCTCTTTATCATGTCAGCTATCTCTTTTGTTGCCTTGGTTGTCCGCTCGGCAAGTTTTCTCACCTCGTCTGCCACAACGGCAAATCCCCTCCCCTGCTCTCCTGCACGGGCTGCCTCGATAGCGGCATTCAGTGCAAGGAGATTTGTCTGGTCGGCTATATCATCAATAACTGCAACAATCTCACCTATCTGGTTGGAACTCCTTCCGAGCTCTTCAATTGTCTTTGCAGAACCTTCCACCGATTTTGCAATCCTCTCCATCCCCTCGATGGACGATTGGACAACCTTGCTTCCTGCGGCTGCCGACTCCTTTGCCTTATTTGCCGAGTTGGCAGCATCGGCAGAATTCTTTGCCACCTCTGCCACAGTTGACGACATCTCCTCAACTGCGGTAACCACCTGGGTAATCTGGGATGTCTGTTTCTCTGCACCCGAGCTTGCAGAGTCGGAGAGCTTAAAGATATCCTCAGAACCCACAGCCACCTCTCCGGCACTTTCCTTTACCTTGCTTATCATATCCTTCAAATTATTCTTCATCCTGTTCAGCGCCTTCCCCAGAGTTCCTATCTCATCTTCTGTCTTTATATCTATCTCATGACCCGATAAATCGCCGTCTGCAATATTTTCCGCCATTTTTACAGTCTCCTGAATCGGTTTTATAACAGAGAGCCTCATAAAGAATATGAGAATTGCCACAATGGCAGCAATATTAATAAGCGCCACTACTACCATCCTGATAATATTCTTCCATGTCGTTGACTTAAAGGCAGCAAGCTGATTTTCTGCCTCCCCTTTTCTGCTTTTAACATGCTGCTGTATCTCCTTTGTCCTGTCTTCGACCAGTTTTTCTATTTTACCCTTCTCATCCTTAACCTGACCTTCTACGGATTCCATCTGTGATACTGTCTTCTCTCTCGAAACCGATACCATGAGAACTCCCCTGACCTGATGGTCTTCGCCATGACAGGCGCGGCACTCTGCATCATTGAGGATCGGCGTCATTATGGTTATCATCGGCTTCCCCTTTTCATCCCTTCCGACTAAAAATTTATCTATCTTACTGCTTACCACATTCCTCGCCTGAATCCCCTCCTCTTCATTCAGGTGTCCCTTTTTACTTTCTTTACGATGCGGGAATGTCCTGCTCCCCAATCTCCTGTTTACATCTATTATGGTTTTATTGTCCTTAAATGCCTCCTCGCCCAGGTCTTTTGCCGTTGCCCTTACCACCATTATCCTTTTAAATCCCTCTATCTCCTTCTGCCCATCCATCCATTCACCAGTTATCTCGGCATTTCCTGTTACCATCATGTGGCTTATACTTTTAACCATAGATTTCTTAATCAAATCAAATTTCTCCTTTTCATTTTCCTCGCTGCTGCCGACCATCTGATACCCTATATCCTCAAAATTAGAAATACCCTTCCCTGAGATATCCTTAAGGTTCTTTATCTCTTTTTCACCTGCCTCCTCTATCTGTTTAATCGCACCTTCAATAAATCCCGAGGTCTCCTTTAAATAGCTGCGGGTATCCAGTAGGTTCATAAAGACCTGAATCCCAAACCCCATGATAAAAATAACAGACACTATCAGCGCCACCTTTGTCTGAATGGTCATCTTATTCAATATACCCATAGCCCTTTCAAGATATTCACCCTTCATACTATTAAAGCTGCCTTTTTCATCAATCATAATGCCCTCCTTTTAAAAGTAAGCAGTAGGCAGGTAGCCGCAGGCTTTAGCCTGCGTTTTAAACAACCCCCTGACCCCCTTTGGTAAGTGGGATTACGCAACCTGAAGGTTGCGGCTACCAGCCTACTGTATTTTATATCGGACTTTTACTTTTTCTATCTCAGAATTTATTAAATCTCTCTCCTGTGCTGTAATCTTTAATTTGAGTCCCCTGCTGTAGTATGCGATAGCCTTTAACGGCTCAGGCTCATAGTATGTATAGGCGCTGCCGAGGTTCAGATAAGGGCTCAAATATTTCTCATCGAGTCTCAGGGCATTTTCAAATTCATTTACAGCCCTATTTACATCCTTCTTAGACAAAAATAAGAGTCCTCTAAGATTATGCAGCTGGGCGGAAAATCCGCCATCCCTGTCAAGTTTCGTGCATTCATCCGCCAGATTAAATCCCTTATCTATCTCTCCTCTCTGAAGCGACTTATAGATATTGTTCATATAGATGGAGATAAGCTCATGTCTGGCATCCGAATTCTCGCTGTTAATATTAACCGCCTCTGTAAAATCGGCGACAGCATCTTCAATACGGTTATCATTCCTATTTATCTGCCCTTTTAAAAAATATGTATGTGAATTAAAATATCTTTCTATTTCATCAGCGAGGCTCCCGCCTCGCACTACTGAACTTTGCCTCAATATGTCAGTTGCGGGTTTTCGATATTGCAGCATATTTGATAGGTTTCTCCCCTTTATCGTTATTCCTGTATGGTGGATCCGCGGGGCTGAAAACTCTATCGTAGGATAGTCGTCGCTTACAACAGGGATTCCTTTTACAAATCGAGAGAGGGCATCTTCATCCATCATAAATGTAGAGAGCAGCTGAAAGGGATTAGAAATGCCTATCTCTTTAAGGCTTTCCGCTATTTTCTTCTCTTTAATTCTGCTTTCAAGTCTCCTAAAGTCTATATGGAGACTGCTGTCAGAGCCTATCATAATGGCGTCCCACTTTGTAAACCACATGGTAGAGCGGGGGAATACGGATACAAATGTAGAGACCAGCATCTTAAAATCCTTCTCCGATAGATGATGAAGAGGTATCCAGTGGGATACCATCCCGCCCTGTTTAAGACGGGATTTACAGAGCATATAATACTCCCTGGTGTATAAATTTACAATACCTGCATTGGACGGCGGCGGCGGCTCCGAGGTGATGAAATCAAATTTCTTATCCGTGGTCAGCAGAAAATTTCTCCCGTCTTCAATAACTATTCGCAGCCTCGTGTCATTTAGTATATCCCTGTTCCCTTCTGAAAAATATCTCCCCCCTTCAAAGACCTCTCTCGATATATCTACGGCATATATCTCTTTAACATTATGATCGCTGACAGCGCCCGCTGTTGAGCCTGTCCCGAAGCATATAATCAGTGCATCTTCAGGATAGGGATGAAGCAAAAGAGGGATATGAGCCTGAAGCCTTTCAAGCTGCAATGCACCTCTAAACTCCCCTGCAATCGGGTCGCCGTTTATCCAGAGCCTCTTTACAGGTTTTCGGTAAGGCGTGATGTCTGTCTCCTGAGATGAAATCAAAACCGTCCCTGCTATCCCCTCCTTGTAATAAAGCACCTCGCTTCCTATGTCTGTCTTGACGGCGCTGAGCAATCTCGGTATATCGCCTGTCCTTAATGTGAGGACGAGGATGATAAAACCTGCCGTGAGGGATAATAAAGGTATCGCATATCTGATAAAACCTCCCCTCACCTTTCTCCTCTCCCCAGAGGTGAGAGGGGGGGGTGAGGGGGAAAAAAGTAAAATTAAAATACCAAAGGCAATAGGAATGGTACCTGTAAGTATAATCGCCTTCTGTATGCCAATAAGGGGAAGCAGGATAAAACCGGCGGAGAACGAGCCTATTATAGCGCCGGCAGTATTAACGAGGTATATCCTGCCTATGCCTTCTCCAACACCGCTTATTCCCTTTAGGGTTTGAACTGCGGCAGGAAAGCTGGCTCCCATGAATATCGTGGGTATAATCATTATAAGAAATGACATTAAGAATGTGGCAATCAGTTTCTCCCACCAGTAGCCTATGCCGATAAACCCTGTGGTGAGCGAAGCGAATCCATGAGATGCCCATGAAACAGAACTGTTAAGCCATGAAGAAAGGATATTATGATTGGCAAACAGGAGAAGGGACAGAACTCCCATCAACCCGATTAGAATCTGAAAAATGGCAAAAAGGGTTATAACAAATCCCCCTCTTTCCTCCTTTATTAAAGGGGGAAAGAGGGGGATTTTGGCAAATATAAGACTGCCTCCTGCTATGCCAAGCAAAAAGGTAAAAAGGATTATCGAGAAGGCATATATGGTATTATCGAGAATCAATATAAGAACCCTTGTCCACAACACCTCATAAGAGAGCGCTGCCATCCCTGAAAAACCAAAGGCAAGGAGGACTAAGAATTGAAGATTGAAGATTGAAGATTGAAGATTGACTATTTTTAAGTCTTTAGTTTTTAATTCTGACTTCTGTCTTCTGACTTCTGTCTTCTGATTTATTATATACGCTCCTCCTGCTGCAATAAAATTCAGAGCAGCTGCTGAATAGAGAGAGGAGGTTACGCCGATATTCTCTATCAGATAAAAACCGGTGAGCATACATCCGGCAACAGCGCCAAAGGTGTTCATGGAGTAAATAACCCCTGCATCAGGTCCAATCCTCTCCTCATTTCTTATTAAAAACCTCGATATAACAGGAAGGGTGCCTCCCATCATTATTGTGGGAAATATAAGAATGAAAAAAGATATGGCAAATCTCTCCATAGAAAGCAGAAAAAAAACAAACCCCCCATCCCCCCCTTTAATAAAGGGGGGAAAAAGGGGGGGTTGGAGTCTTATATACAGCCATTCCGAGAGGTTTATTATATGCGGGAGCAAAACAGCATATAAACCTATAAACAACTCAAGCGCTGCATATACCTTGAGAGGCTCTCCCCGTTTATCTATTATCCTGCCGAAGATGTATCCGCCTATGCCAAGCCCGGCCATGAATACGGTGAGGACTGTGCTTACTGCAAAGGAAGATACGCCGAATACAAGGGAAAGCTGGCGGGTCCAGACAATTTCATATATAAGCCCCGAAGCGCCGGAAAGAAAGAAGATGGCAAGGATGAGAGATTTTTTATAGTTCAACATATTGACAAATGACCATTGACGATTGAATTCGGAAGCAAAAAAAGAGTTTTTACGAGAGTATCATTCCTTTGGCAGGGTTATTTTGACCTTTAATTCCGACCCCTTTGCTCCATTTTCCATCTTTGACACATCGAGCTTTCCTATTTTGTTTCCTGACATCATCGTAAACCACACACTGCCATTAGAATCCACAGTCATAGCCAGAGGCTGGCTGTCCTTTGTGGGGATGTTATACTCTGTGAAAATTCCCGAGCCGGCGTCAAATTTCGCAATCTTGTTCTCATATCTCATAGAAAGATAGATATCATCATTTTTGCCGATTGCCATACTCTGAGCGCCCTTTGTGCCGGGGAGAGAGAAATCTTTAAATTCTCCGGTGGAGGGGTTAAATTTCACAAGCTTTTTATCCTTTAATCTGCAAAACCAGACATTCCCCTTTGAGTCAATTACAGTCCCTATGGGCATACTGAAGGCGGGATGTATATTATACTCTTTGATTTTGCCTGTCTCATGATTCAGCATCCCGATCTTATTCCCACCCCTTTCTACAAACCAGATGTTATCTTTTGCATCTGTGACAAGACCTGACGGCTGGCTCATTTTAGTAGGGATATCATACGCCGTAAACCTCCCCTTAATCCCCCCCTTTTGAAGGGGGGGAGAGTGGGGGGGTTGAGCAAACTTAGTTATTTTATTCCTATTCCACTCCACAAACCAGATATTGCCTTTTGAATCAACTGCTATGGATGCAGGGTTGCTGTCCGGTGACGGTAAATCAAACTCTTCAAATTTTAAGGCGCGGGTATTAAATTTTCCAAGCTGGTTCCCCTCCTGCTCTGTAAACCATATATTACCTTCCCTATCTATCGCCATATTCGTTGATTCGCTCTTTGATGTAGTTATCTCATATTCATCAAAGATGTTCCTCGACGGGTCGAATCTGCCGATTTTATTTGCAATATATTCCATAATCCATACTACACCATTGCGGTCTACTGCTATATCTGTGGGAGAGCTCATTGGGGTTGGAATCGGGAACTCTTCGAGGGGGGTGTCAGAGGCAAAGACGGCAACAGTAAGCAGTAGGCAGTAGGCAGTAGGCAGAGAAAAACTACCAATTGCCAATTGCCAACTGCCTATTGCCAATTGCCTACTGTTGTTCTTCATGCTCCCCTTTTCTTTGCTAAAATTATACCTACAATAATTACCGTTAAAATAATAATCGCCAAATAAACCCATAGAGGTATACCAGAGTCGGGAGTCGGAAGATTCTCTTCTGGATGGCTATGTTTTGTTGCAGGAGTATCAGGGACTGTTGACATAACCAGGCTGGCAATCTTATTCGCACCCCTGTCATTTTCAGTGAACCATATATCACCTTTTGAATCTATCGCCATAGACATGGGCTGGGAGTTCATCGTGGGTATATCAAATTCGCTGAATGATACGGCGTGAGGCGCAAAGTAGCCTATCTTGTTCCTCATATTATCTATATACCAGACCCTCCCCTTTTTATCAATGATAATGCTCTGCGGCACGCTGTTATATCCCGGAACATCCGCCTCGCTTATCACGCCTGTTGACGGTATCAGCATTGCTATTTTATGACTATGCACCTCGGTAAACCATATATTTTTAGAGCTGTCAATGAGTATCTTGCCAGGCTGGCTCAAGGGTGTAACTACAGGAAATACTTTAAAGGCATTGGTCTTAGGATTAAACCTCCCTATAACATTCATCGCTATATCCCCGATCCATATATTATCCTCTGCATCAACTGCAATACTTGCCGGACGGCTGTTGCCCCCCTCTTTTTTCAGGTCATACTCCACTACCTTTTTCAATTTGAAATCGAGCTTCCCGATTTTACCTCCATTCCATTCCACAAACCACACATTGCCTTCCGAATCTATCGCTATATCATAAGGATTGCTCTGGGGGGTCGGGATGTCATATTCAGTAAACTGCTCTGCAGCGGGGTCGAAAAAACCTATCTTGTTGCCAATATGCTCTACAAACCATATTCTGTCATTTTTATCCATTGTCATTGCGCCGGGACTTCCAACAGAGAATACATTGTAAACATCCTTCGGCGGGGTCTTTTCAGTGGGAGAATATTTCCAATCGGTCTTAGGCAAATCCTTTGCCGAGGGGATTAAATACTCCTTAAAAATCGTCTTTGCCGGGTCAAATTTAACTATCTTATTGACAGCCTGCGCCGTAAACCATATATTATCTTTTGAATCAACTGCTATGCCAAAGGGATGGCTGTAAGGTGTCGGGATTGTATATTCGTTAATAACAGGTCCGCTTCCTGAAACAGCAGGGGCGGGTGCCGGCTGCTGTGAGTGCATGCTATGCTGTCCCTGCTCATCTCCCGTAGATATATTAACAAAGAGATATAAAAACAGAAAAGCAAAGAGAAGAAAAATTTTTTTTAAGGGAGTCATAGATAGCGTTTAGCGTTTAGCGTTTAGCGTTTAGTAACTAACCCCTAATCGCTAACCGCTATACGCTGATTTTTTACCATGTAAATGTCGGCTCATACATGTGGCGCATCTGCCAGTTTGCATCCTTATATGTCTCTGTTCCGCCAATATCATAAATCATCCTGCCTAAGAAATCCGCACCAACTGCCTTTCCTGCCCTGTATTTACCAGTCTCTATCTGCCGCGCCCTGTCAACTTTATAATATTCTGCCACATCAACAGGAGGGAGTCCCATCTTAACACCCATTGCACTATTATGGCATGAATCGCATCCAAGAACCTTTGCCTGATAGCCGCTTTTAAATGTTATATATGCGACAAATATTGCTATAACAAGAATCGGTGTATTATAAATTAATTTTTTAAAAAATCCCATCTGTTCGACAGGATTGCCTTGAGTTTCCACTTCACCACCCTTCCTTCCCCAAAATGGAATTTTTATAAAAGGAAGGAGGGTAAGAAACAAAAAGATAATAGCAGGGACGATTACAGTAAGAGAAAGCAGGTGCTTATATTCTCCGGTAAAATGCCAGAACGGCTGCCACAAAAGCAGGAAATACCATTCGGGACCAAGTATATATTGACCGTCATCGGGATGCGGCACAATATCGGGTGCATCGTCAGGGACCTGATATTTTGCTGCGAGGATAATCACTACTACGAGTGTTATAATTATAAGTGACCCCGCTTTAAATACATGATGCGGCCACCATGTCCTCTGTTTCACCATAAAATTTATTCCCTCGTAGGGCAAACCTTCAGGTTTGCTTAAAATGCAAGGCTAAAGCCTTGCCCTACGATACATTAGATTTACGATTTACAATTTAAACCCAAACCATAAATTGTAAATTGTAAATTGTAAATTTCTATAGGGGTTCTGCTATTCCATGCCTCCTGACCATCTTAAAATGGAAAATCAACAGAAGCGCTGAAAGGACTGGGAGTATCCATACATGAAGGGCAAAGCTCTTACCTATTGAAAATACCAATAAGAGCGGCACCTTCAGATGCCCTCCGATAATGGGGATTGTCCCGACCCAGTCCGCCCATATAATCAGCTCCCAGTAACTCCTCCAGTCCCACGGCAGTATAATCCCCGTCCCCATAAAGAGAAACATAAAAACTATAAGCAGCATTCCTGAGAGCCAGTTCAATTCCCGCGGGGCTTTGTATGCCCGTCTTGTAATAACATTTACCGTATGTATAAAGAGGAAGGGAATTATAAGGGTTGCACCCCAGCGGTGTATATTTCTTATAAGTCCCCCATAAGGGATACTATTACATATAAATTTTACGCTGTCCTGAGCCTTCACTGCATCCGGGGTATAAAAGAACATCATAAATACTCCTGTCAAAATCTGAAGTATGATTAGAAAAAACGCCAGCCCTCCAAAACAGAACCAGATATTTGCATGGACAGGGATAGGATAACTCAGTCTATTCTTAACTAATTCTTTAATGCCTGTTCTTTTATCTAACCAATCAAACATATTTACAATTTACAATTTACGATTTACGATTTGAGATTCACGATTTTATTTTTAAATTGTAAATCGTAAATCGTAAATTCTTATTAACCTTGCTTTTTAAACGCCTCTTCATCTATTGTTTCTGCTGTAAAATCTATCTTCCATGTCTTTTCTTTCTCATCAAGGATTAGATTTGTATGGCTTGTGGATGTAAAGGAGCCGCCGAAGATAGAAGGGGTGCTGAATTCAATCTTTACCCTTGCGACAATATCCCCTCTCTTATCTTTCTTGTTTGATATCGAGCTTTCTATTATCCTTATCTTTGTATCCGGGTCATACTGTTCTGTCCATCTCCTGAAGGCATCCTCATTAATATTTTTGTATTTTGTGCTTATCATATTATAGGCTGCAGAAGATGAACCTTTACCCTTTTGGCTCAGCAGCGAGTAAAACTTTTTAACAACATCATCAGGAGGCTCTTTTGGCAGATCTACCTTTGACCCGCAGCCTATAAAAGCGACTAACAGTCCTATCACAGCATTACCTATCAGAATTTTTAAAAGAAATCTTTTCATTTTAAGGAACAAAAGTAATCACACAAAGACACAAAGCCTCAAAGGAAATAAAAAAAGATTCTTTTCTTTGTGCCCTTTGTGACTTTGTGTGAGAAAACTTTGCGTCTTTGCGGTTTATAATTTCCTCTTAAAAATATACTTCAAAGTATAACACAATAAATATGACTTAAGTCATATTCATAAGAAAAGGGGTCAGGAATAATCCCCGACCCCTTTCTTCTAAACTTAAATCTATGCTTAAATAACAGGCTCATTACCCTCTTTCAAGGTGTTCATCAGCTTATTACCGCCGGTAACGAGATCTCTCTCTGAATGATCAACTTGATACTCGAGCTTCGATACCTCATCATAATCACCGACTGCAAGAGATGCTGTTCCGCCGGGAGGGTCAACAAAGAATGTTCCCCTCATTTCAAGGTGCAGTGGTCCGCAGAACTGCTGGCAGTAGATTTCATATTCGCCTGCCTTATCGGCAACGAATTCCGCCACCCCTGACATACCCCTTACTGCTTCAATCATGGTTCTCTGACCATAATATCCATATACGGTGAATCCCATGGTAACATCGGGGTTCTTTGTCAGACCTGCTGCCTTATCAATGTTGGTTACAATCACCCTTACCTTCGCACCCTTTGGAACATGGATAAACCTTGGGACATAGCCATAGCTGAATGCCTTTACCCTTACAACATGGACATCCCCTTCCTTGGTTACGCCAGGCTTCCCATCATCCCTCGGGGTAAAGTATCTCTTTGTATTGGCAAAATGGACAGGGGATAGCCAAGGTCTTACCTTAGCGCCCATCGGATCTTTATCGAAGGTAACCTTTACATCACCCAGCTCATACCCTTTGGAGAACAACTCCTCTCCCTTGCCTGTATTCCATCTCTGGATATAGGAGGAGAAAATCTGTCTGCCTTCATGCGGCTCTCCATCCACAGGAATAAGTTTTACGGTCTTTCCATAGGTCGAGCTTGTTTCGTCAATATCCTGAAGCTCGAAATTAACGGCAAAGACTATACCTGTAGGATTGAACAGACCTGTGGAGAATTTATTCTGTGATACATAGTAATGGTTATCAGGTGCGATAGAGTTGTGTCCGACCCTGTAGTGAATCGGGAACTCGTCAACCATCTGCATCCTGCCTAAGTCAATCTTTGAAGTAGAGTCGGATACAAAGCAGCTTAAGTAGTCATACTTTCCAACTGTATCATGCTGGTTGTGCAGAGGACCTGAGCCAACAGGGATAACCCTGTGCACCTTTAAATTTTTAATATCAATAACAGAAAGTGTTGCAGAAAGCTTATCGCAGGCTGTAACGAACCTGTTTCTCGGCTCCACATTTGTTCCATGCGGGTTCTTGCCAACAGGAATCTCCTTTATAAACTTAAAGGGGTCCTGGCTGAAGACCATTACTGCGCTGTGATAATAGTTACCGGCAAATACATATTTCCCATCCTTGCTTGTATCAGGATAGTCAGGTGCGCTCGGCGCCGGCGGGACATCTATAACGGTTGTTGCGCCGTCGGATACCCTCATCTTTGCCATCTTCCCTGTAAGCTCGCCTGTAAGGAATATGTATTTCCCGTTGGGGCTCATTGCTGCGCTGTGGTGAATCCCAAAGGGCTTCGGGTTTGCGAGAATTCTCTCTGCATACCCTGTCTGAAGATTTACCTCTATAACTGCATCTGCGCCCTTATCGCTTACCCAGAAATACTTTCCATCAGGGGTCCCGTTGTTATTACCTGCATTGGAGCCGCTGAATGGAAAGTTGTGCATATCAACACCGCAGATGATGTGCCTATATGTCCTCATGCTTGGGATACCTATAACACCGACCGCTCCGTCCAATCCGCCGGCATCATAGAGAAATGCATAGTCTCTGAGAGGAGCATCACTGTCCTCCGGGGCTACATTATGCCAGTCTCTCTGGTCTGCCGGTGTCAACTCTGACTTACGGGCTTCTGCTGTGCCCGCTATTAAAAATGCTGCCATTAAAATTAAGGCCAAAAGACCTTTCTTACCCATTTATTTCACCTCCATTCCTTTTTAAAATCATGGCTCGTGGTTATAATAAACCCCTGCCTTTGCATCATCCGCTAATCTCTTCATCAGATAATCATCTGGATTCTGAATCCTGATACTCCTTGCCAGCCATTTTCCATCCTTTGTCCAGCCGTGAACTACAACAAGCTCTCCGCCCTTCAAATCAGAGAACTTCCTGAATGCGCCGCGGTCAGCAGGATTCTTTGTTGTCTGAATCTGTACCTGACATTCATCCTGAAGTATGAGCTTCCTTTCCTTTGCTGTTTTCTCAAAGGCAGTCTTGATTACAATAGCCCTCGGACTATTCTCAATCTTTGTTATATTACCTACATAGGTGCACTGCTCATCATCCGAGCCATTAAACTCGGCAAGGGCTATCCCTGAAGATAGAACAAACAGAGAAGCAACTAAAACAGATAGATACCTTTTCAAATTGGTTCACCTCCTTTCCTATGAAAATCCCCCCTCCTTATTTCCCCCTCCTTCAATGCCTGCCTGTGCATTGCACGCAGACATGCGAGGGGAATTCAAAGGGGAGGGTAAATTTTAAAATTCTAACAAGCATAACTTTAGCAAAATATGTGCCATACTCCTCTTCTAAAGCCAATAAATACAACTATCGAAAAATCAAGAGGTTATATAAAGAGTAGGCAGTAGGCAGTAGGCAGTAGGCAGTGGAAATTGTAACATTAATGTTGCAGTTTTGAGTGGGCTTTTTATAGCTTATCTAATCTATTGAATTTAAAGGCAGTAGTTTTAATGTGATGTAACATCCATGTTACTATATAATATGCAACGAAATTATAAAACCGCAAAAATAGGAGCTACTCGACTGTTAAATTGAATTTTTTGGGTTTTTTTAAAAGTCTTTTGACTGCCTTTAAAAATATATCGAAATCATCGAGGTCTATTTTAACAATTCTGTAAATTTCTTTTGGTGTTATATCCGCATAAAAGTGGGTCAGCCTATTTCTATATCCTGCCATTGCCTTCAGATTATTGCCGGCAAATTTCTTATCAATTATCCCGAATTCGCCCAGTTTTAAAGCTATCTCTTTATACTCTGTTGCCCGGCCGCCCGGCATTCTGGAGAGGATGTGCGAGCCAATATGAAAGACCCCTTCGAGTGCCCGCCGTAAATAAAATTGGGCTTTTATAAAATTATCTTCTTCCCCAAATTTCTTAATCGGAAGTTTGACAAGCATCTTCAACTTTTTAACATCTCTCTGAATACCATCGATTCGTGGAATTATTGATTGGCTTTTTATCGGTTCTCTCGCCATTGGGTTAAATCCTGCTCAATATTGCCTCATTAAATTCGTTCAATATCGGCTTGAAGTCCATATACAACATAGCTACCTGATCCTCAAATATCAGCCTCTCATCTTCCGAAGACCTATAAATAATCTTGCCATGCCTGATTACATCGAATCTAAGCTCGAGACTTGCCTTTTGCAGGAAAATAATATCAATATTTTTCTTCATAAAAATATCACTAAAAAGAAAATAGAGCTCATTATAGATTTTACCCACATCTTTTTTTAGTCTTTTCTTATAAGAAAAAACAACGGCTATATCAATATCGCTTAAAGGATGCCCCTTTTCTTCTGCATAGGATCCAAAAAGGTAGACCAGACTGACATCTAAATATTGCAATTTCTTAATTTGTGACATATTTAATTTGAACATGCTATTGATTATAATCGGTAATATGAAGAAATACAATATTGAATATTAACTCAAAACTTACAACTTACTTCACTGTTCGCCCTTTAAATTATACTTTTTCATCATCCTGTATATGGTCATCCGTGGGATACCTGCCTCCTCTGCTGCCTTTGTTATCTTATTGTTATTCCTTTTCAAAAGCTCGATGAGATAATCCTTTTCAAAGGATGAAAGCCATTCCTTCTTTGCATCCTTAAAGTTCACAACCCCCTTTAATTCCCCCTTAACAAAGGGGGATTGAGGGGGTTGTCCCTGACCCTTGATATTATCCGGCAGGTCTTTTACAGATATTATTCCTCCATCAGAAAGGGAGACCGCCCTCTCGATAACATTCTGAAGTTCTCTTACATTCCCGGGCCAGTTGTAATTTTTAAGCATATCTACAGCCTCATCTGATATGCCCTTATTAACATCAGAAAATTTTTTTAAGAAAGAATTGCAAAGAAGCGGTATATCATCCAGCCTTTCCCTTAAAGGGGGAAGGGAGATGGAAATAACATTTAACCTGAAAAAGAGGTCTTCTCTAAACTCCTTATCCTGTATCGCCTGTCCAAGGTCTTTATTGGTAGCGGAAATAACCCTTATATCAATATCAATGAAGCTCCTGCCACCCACCCTCCTCAACTGTCTCTCCTGCAGTATCCTCAAGAGCTTTGCCTGAAGATTCGGGGTAAGCTCTCCTATTTCATCTAAAAACAGCGTCCCGCCATTGGCAGTCTCGAACATCCCCTGCCTCGATATATGGGCTCCGGTAAAGGATCCCTTCTCATGACCGAACAGCTCCGATTCAAGCAGGTTTTCCGGCAGGGATGCACAATCCACAGTGATAAAGGGTTTTTCCGCCCTATTGCTGTTTGCATGTATACAGCGTGCGATTAATTCCTTCCCTGTCCCGCTTTCACCAAGCAGAAGGATATTTGAATCCGTTCTCGCCACCCTACTCACCATATTTAACACATCTTTTATCTTCTGACTCTGCCCGATAATATTGTCATATTTGAAATGCTCATGGAGCTGCTCTTTTAAATTCCTATTCTCCTCTGCCAATCTCTTTTGATTGAGCGCCCTCTCCACTGTTATCTTTAACTGGTCTGCAGTAAAGGGCTTTGGCAGGTAATCGAAGGCTCCCGATTTTACCGCATCTACCGCAGATTCTATAGTAGCAAAGGCAGTAAATATTATGACCAGTCCGTCAGAGTCTTCTTTCTTTATCTCCTTCAGTAATTCAAGACCGTTCTTACCGGGCATCTTCAAGTCTGTTATTATTAAATCCGGTAATTTCTCTTTTATAATACCCATCGCCTCATCGCCATTTGAGGCAGTTATACAGGTATAACCAAGATTATTTAAAATCCTTGAGCAGTTCTCAAGCATATCCTGCTCATCGTCTACTACAAGAATTATCTCTGACATAAATTAAATTATCTCATATACCTTTTGGGAATACAAGGTAAGCGGCAGGAAGGCTGTCAGGAAGGGGGAACAAAAACCTGATTAATCCGCAGAGGACGCAGATTTTCACAGATTTTTTAAAAACCTACCTTAATCCCTCCGAGAAAATTCATCCCAAGCGAATTAAAGCCTTTAATCTCATTGTAGGTCTCATTGAATAGGTTGTTTATCTTCAAATCAAGCTCTACATTTTTAAATGACGGATGACGGGGCTTGTATGATGCGGCTATATTTACCACTTTATAAACCGGCATTATTTCAGGGAGGTTATTGCCGTCAAAGTCTTTTAAAAACGGATAGGGGTCATAGAATTCTCCGGCAATTTCCGAGGCTATAATAAGGGTAAGCCTGTCAATGCCTCTATATCGTATATCCGTAAATATGGAGCTTGTCGGACGATAACGGAGGGGCTTATCCCTAATCTCATCCCTTGTCTCAAGATAGGTGTAACCGAGTCTTATATCGAGACTGTCTAAAATATCAGCGCCGTAAACTTCAGCCTCAACCCCTTTTGTATGAGCGCTTCCTATGTTTACAAATTTAATCTTATCGGGATTAGTGCTCCATTCGATGAGGTCTTTCAGGGCAGTATAAAAATAGGTAACCTCAAGCCTGAATCTGTTTATCCTCTGCTCAACAGATATTTCATAGCTCTCGCTTTTTTCAGGCTTCAAATCCCTGTTCCCTCCAACAGGGTCATAGAGATGCCTGATACTCGCTGCCTTGATGCCTTTTCCATAGCCGCCTTTAATCCTCGTGTTTGCAGAGGGGAACAGATAGGCAGCGGATGCCCTCGGTATCAGCTCCTTATCAAATCCGGGTCCATCCTCCATCCTCATCCCTGCGGTAAAGGTGAGATTCTTATAATTAAAAAGGTTCTGAAAATAGACTGCCCTCGATACACGGGAGGAGTTTATTGAAGGCTGTTTCTCAGGGGGTTTCATACCCATCGAGCCGGTGTTGCTGAATTCATCATACAATACCTTCTCCCCTCTGTATTGTAAGCCGATTGTCAGTGTATCTTTCTCATGGGGATATAGATTGTTCTGAATCTCGACTACATCTCTGCTGTTTGTGCCTTTATTGTCAATTTTAAGGGGATAGGGGAGACTTGAATCGCCCTCAAGCTTCCATGTATTATTGAAATCGTATCTGCTTACCTGAATCCTGTAATCCCACCAATCTTTAAGATACTGTGAGAGTTGAAGAGAGTTTATCCATGTGGATTCCCTGTTGACAGAGCTGTCAGGGAGTGTAAACCGCAAATTGGAGTTATTATCGAATTCACAGCATAGTGTATCATTCCTCATATCATGGTCATAGTAAAAGGAATTGAATTGAAGAACTGAATAATCCCCCACAGGGAATTTAATCTTGCCCGATAGGGTATTACCTGAAAATCTGCCTGTATATATACTCCCTCCTGCATCGAGCCTGCTCAATCCAATGGAGTAGGAGATTTCCTTTTTTTTGCCTGAATGAAAAAGGGACTCTTTATAGGTCTCATAATTCCCGCCCCTGAAAGATATATTGCTCTCTGCCTTATCTTTTCCCTCTTTTGTGATTATATTTATAACCCCGCCGATAGCCTCAGAGCCGTAGATTGCGCTGTGCGAGCCCTTTAAGACCTCTATCCTTTCTATGCTGTCTGTCTGGATGTTTCCGAGACGGGCAGTATCATCATAAGGGTCGTTAATCTCGATGCCGTCCACAAGCACAAGGACATGGTCAGCATCGCTGCCCCGTATCAATACCCATGACCACGGGTTAATCCCGCCGTAGCCGAGCACCTTTAGTCCGGAGATACCCCTTAATGTCTCATCCACCCTCTCATCTATCTTCTCCTCTATATCTTTTCTGGTAATGACCTCGATGGAGGCGGAGGTTCGGTTTATCGGCTCTTCGATCTTGCTCGCAGTAACAACCACAGGCTCAAGTGTAGTTACATTTTCTGCATGAGAGGATAGAGGGATAAGAAGCAGGATTAGAAAGAGAATGATATTCATTGATTGGAAGATTTTACCATAAGAAAGTCATTACAATGCCTTGTCTATCTTACAAACTCTGGGTTCTGTCTTAATATCTCCTCATATTCTGACTTCATTCCCAATTGATAGTATGACTTTGCCAGATAGAACTGCGCCTCTTTTAAATCCCTGTTGATAAGTCTTGCCCTCTCAAGGCCCGGCACAGCATCTTTATACATTCCCTTGCTGTAATATTCATAACCCATATCAAAGTAGGCAAAACCGAGATAGGGGTCAAAGGGGTTTTCCATCTCTGCCATCCTGTATTCCTCCATCTCTTTATCAAACAGCCCATCGGCATGATATATTCTACCCTGTATAATATGCCCCCTGCCTTTAAAATAAGTGGTGAGCGGTGAGTGATTAGTGTTGAGGATAGAATCGGGCAATTCCCTGAACCTGCTCAACTCCTCAAAATTCCGAGCTGCCAATCGAGAACGGCTCCATATATATTTTGGCGCTGAGAATTCAATATATGGTTTGTCATCCGTATTTAAAGGTGAGCCATCAATAAATCCCGATACCCCCTTTTCATCCATGATAAAGAAGCTTAATAATGATAGGACATTATCCTTTTCCAGCATATCTGAAAGGACTCCATCCTGTCTCATCTTCTCCTGTAATAGCGATATATCTATCTGCAGTGGAGCTTCAGAGCCAAGGAGTAAAAGGGTTGGCTTGATACTGTTTATATCTCCATACCAGACTGTAATATGAGAAAAGATTTGTGAGAATGTAGCCATGATAACCTTCAAATCCTCTGTTGACAGTTGATAGAGGGGGAGCCACTGCGCCATAAATCCGCCCTTTTTTAATTTGTCCTTGCAATTCCGATAATGTTCTATCGAGTATAGATTGCCAGTGCCTGCACTATCAGGCTGAAACAAGTCTGATATGATTACATCATATTTTCTTTGTGTGGTAAGGACATAATTCCTGCCGTCCCACAGCGTAAGCTTAACCCTCGGGTCCTTCACTATATTATGATTCTCCTTTTCAAAAAACCTCGATGCCTCTACTGCAGCAGGGACTATCTCCACACATTCGATATTTTTAACAGGATGCTGTCCCACAGCGCCGAGGGTTATGCCGGAGCCTAAGGATATGACAAGGACATCTTCAGGCTTATCGTGCAAAATAGCATCCTGAGCCTGCCGAAGGAGCAGCGGTATATGACCGAATCTCACAGCCACATCTCCGCTGGTTGCGAGAGAATAGTTATTGACCATTAAGGTGCGAAAACCGCTATTCCTGTTCTCTACAACCTTAACAGTAGCCGTTACATCCTCTTTTGAAAAAAGTATATTCCCGTTCAGATTGTAGCCGACACCCATATCGCCCTCTGCTGTTATAATCCTGACAATGGCAAAAACAATGATAAGAGCCGATACCACACCTCCCCATTTGTAGTAAAGAAGGGTTCGAGGGTTTTTCACTTGACCCCTTGACCCCTTGTCTCCTAACCTCATATAAATAATAACAATCCCCATCACCAGATTTATGAATGCCATAAGGAGAATGCCTTTCTGAATACCCAGAAAAGGTATAAGCAAGAACCCTGCGGAAAAAGAGCCGGCAATACTGCCTACAGTATTCACAGAATATACATTCCCTATCTTCCTGCCGAGCAATTTCAAATCATCGGCGTAAAGTTTTCCAATAAGCGGGAAGGTAATGCCCATGAGGAGTGTCGGGATAATCATAACAACGAGGGCGATAATAAAGATTGTCAGTATGTTTTTCTGCCATGTCATTTCACCGAAAAGAGAGCCGATGCTGTTTATATTGGACGGCAGCCACTGGAAAAATATTATGCTCAATAAGGCACACATACCTATTAAAAACTCAGTAATCCCGAAGAGTCTTACTAAATCAACCCCCCCCTGCCCCCCTTTTAAAAATCCCCCCTCGCCCCCCCCTTTAGTAAAGGGGGGGTTTATAAACTTTGTAAATATAAAACTCCCAAGAGCAATCCCCAGTAGAAAAACAGTCAATATGTTACTGAACATATATATCGTTGAATAAAATGTCAGTGAAAACGCCCTTGTCCACAATATCTCGTAGGAGAGAGATGTGAAGCCGGAAAGACCGAAAAAGAGAAGAAGGGGCAATGGGCAAGGGGCAATGGGTAAGTCGCTTTCTTTAACTTTTAACTTCTGTCCTTTTGCCTTCGATTCTTTAATGCTAATCTTCGATCTTTGATCAGTGTCATCTGATTCTTGACCCCTGACCCTTGACCCTTGACCATTTGCAATAACCATTGCAGTAATCCCAACTATAATATTTATTGAGACTCCTACAAGAGTAGTATTCCTGATGCCAAGGCTCGCTATAAACATATACCCTGTCATAAAACATCCGATAACAGCGCCCAAAGTATTTATTGCATATAAAACACCGACATTCCATCCAAGGTCTTCCATCCTGTGGATAAAATATCTGCTCAATATAGGGAGGGTTCCGCCCATAAACATTGTAGGAATAAAGAGCAAAAGAAAGGAGAGAAAAAATCTGATAATATTGGAAGAAAAAGAAGCAGGGTCTACATCCCCTAAAAGCAGCTCAAACCTTAAAGTTTGAGTTGCAAAATTCAAAAGCGAAGGGACTGCGAGGGCGGAGATGCCTATGCAGATTTCAAGAATTGCATAGAGCGTGAGGGGAGAGTTAAAAAATTTCCAATTTCTAATTTCTAATTTCCAATTCTCAGAGGGAAGCGGGAATTTATCTGCAATTCTTCCGAATATAAAACTGCCGGCAGCAAGCCCTGCCATAAAGGCTGTAAGCACCGTGCTGATGGCGTAGGTGGTATTGCCGAAGATAAGGGTAAAAATCCTTGTCCATACTATCTCATAAATAAGCCCGCTTATACCCGATGAAAAAAATAAAAATAGGATTAATTTTTTCATTATTGGATATTTAACTCTCAAAAAAAGGAGAGGTCAAGGATTTTTTTAATGAAATTATAAAAAATTTGCCACAGATTTTCACAGATATACACAGATAAAAAAAGGCAGGAAAAAAATAATTTTCTTAGGTTTTTTGTTTTTCTCAATCTTCATAATCTGTGTTAATCTGTGTCCATCTTCTATGTTAAAAAGCAAGTCTTTTTTATATAAGCAAATATACTCCTTGCTGCAGGTTGTTTATGAATAAGCGTAGTCTTTAAAACCAATCT
>JACQEW010000351.1 GCA_016200365.1 Nitrospinota bacterium | reverse complement strand
CGTTTTTCATATTCATTTTGATTCTTCATCGCCTTTACCTCCTCCAAAAAGTTTTTGGAAGAAGTTTAGACGATGTAAATTAGTTTACGATGTTATTAGATTTTTTAAGTATACGATGTTATTAGATAAACCCATTAACCAATGATGTAACAAAGGCTACCAATAGAAAAATCTAAAACATCTAAAAGCCTACAAACCTCACTGACCTACATCTGTCACCCACCCTTGCTATAATTTAGTATAGATATTTATAGGTTGCAAAAGGGCTGTGTGATATTTTCTCTTTCGCCCTCCCATTTATCCCCTTTCATCAATATAGGGAAAATGAAGATGTTTTTATTCTATGAAAAGTCTATCAAACCAAATTAAGATTGCTACGACCAACCATAGGGGCAGGACTGTCTTTACATACGAGTATGGGTATTATTTAGAAAGGTATAGCTGGGGGGCAAAGGCTTTTATTGCACACTGCATAAGCCGGTGGGATGACGAGTTTGAGCATGTGCTGGACTATTGGGAAGAAGGGCACAACCCGATTGAGATTGAGGTTGTGAAGTATTGGGGGCCAAGATTTGCTGAAAGGTTTAAAAATGAGTTTCCTCAGTGCGATGCAAATTGGTGCAGGGATGTTTTCAGGGCAAAGCTGAGAAGCCTTGTCCTACCCAAAAAGCTGATTGAGGAGTATTTTGAAAAGCTGGGTTTTAATGATTTTTTTTGGGAACCTGAGCGCAAGGAGTATGCGGAGCAGTATTTAAAAAGGTTTAACCCGTATTTTGGCGCTGATATTAAGCCTCTGCCTACTGACTGGCTGAACATTGGCTGTGATGGGGGAGTAAAAGGACTTAAATTATCCGATGACATCCTGTTGCTTGCAAAAAATATGGATATAAACAGGCTGGTTAATATAATCTCATGGCTTTTGAGCGGATTCATCAAACACTATGATATTTTATGCACTGTCTATGGTGACAGCCTGATTCTAAACAGCGCATTATGCAATGCCATATCTAAACAATATCCTGATTATAGTGGAACCGGAAGTCTTAATGGAAAGTGGTTTGAAGGAATTTACAGGGCAAAGCTTTTATCTATCAGAATACCAGAGAGGCTGTTAAAAATCGTATTTTCTCCTATAAGAACATACTGACCCACCTTTGTCACTCATATCTGTCATAATTTTTATAAAGTTACCACCATATTATGCTGGAAGATGGGATACCTTTTATATGAAAGGAGGTTTATCATGTATAGACGGTCAACAGATAATGTATGTAATGAGTGCGGTGCAGTGAATAAAATATCCTCATATATTGAATTTATTGACTGTTACGCCTGTGGTAAGAGGATAAATTTTGATGTAAATATGAAGGATTATTTAAGGAAAAAATTTTCTGAAAGTGCTGCATGTTCAGAAATAGAAGATGAAAACAGGAGATATGAAAATAATTTATTAAAATCGCTCAATCTCTCGCAGGATGATACTAAATATATCCATGTTGATGAGGATATGGTATCTATCATTTTTCCACTAAAGTTTGATATAGAAATATGGATTGGCGGTAAAGAGTTTATGATGGACAAACTTAATGAAGGGGAAGAAGATGCTCTCTTTGAGAAGATATGTAAGTTTTTTGAGGAAATTATTAGAGGTGGATTTAAAATGTCAGACAATGCAAGTATATCATCACATAAGTTCAAAGGGCAATATTGCGGAGAAATAGAATTTTATAAGGATATTAGCAATGATAATGAGGCGAAAGAGGCGGTTGGCTGGCTGATTGATTTTAAGAAAAGATTTAGATTTTAATAAAGAGGATGTATGAGAATTAAAAAGGAAATGAAATTATTGGAAAAAATCAAGATTATTGGAGTAGGCGGTTGTGGAAACAATGTAATCAGCACAGTGATGTCATTAAATTGGGATGGAGTTGAATTTATTTGTGTGAATACAGATTCACAATCGTTAAAGACCTCTCCTGTTCCAATAAAATATCAAATTGGCGTTGAATTGACAGGGGGATTGTGTGCCGAAGATAATCCTGAGATTGGAAAAAGGGCGGCACTGGAGAGTGCAAATCAGATTTCAGATTTACTAAAAAACGCAGATAGTGTCTTTATAACAGCAGGAATGGGCGGTGGAACCGGGACAGGTGCAGCCCCTGTCATAGCAAAGATAGCAAAGAGCAAGGGTTTATTGACTGTGGCAGTGATTACAAAACCTTTTAGCTTTGAGGGTAAAGAGAAGATAGCTCAAGCAGAGAAAGGAATAAAAGAACTGAAAAAATATGTGGACAAACTTATTATAATTTCAAATGACACATTGATAAATATGCTCTCAAAGCAGACACTTCTAAGTGAAGCATTAACGGTAGGTGGTTGCACTAATAACATCGTATACTAATTCTTAATGCTCAGAAATCTAATAACATCGTATACTTAAATTAAGTTTTTCTCTTTTTATAGATAACCAAAGGATTAATAATATGACCATCAATTGGAAAAGAAAAAGATTT
>JACQEW010000343.1 GCA_016200365.1 Nitrospinota bacterium | reverse complement strand
GGGCATCCCCATACTCCTCCTTGTCCTTTATATCATGTATAAATTCGTAGGTGAGTTTGGTGCTGGACAGGTTGTTAATTTTATGGAAAAGACTATCTTCGGCGGATATATAAACCCCTGGGCTGCAGCTCTTATAGATACCATACTCCCGTTCCAGATTGTCCACGATGCCTTTGTCGGAGAATACGGAATAATCACAATGGGTATTACTTATGCCGTATCCATAGTCCTGCCGATTGTGAGTTTTTTCTTTATATTCTTCGGTATATTGGAGGATTTGGGTTATCTGCCGAGGCTTACCGTAATGTTGAATAAGATTTTCAAAAAGATGGGATTAAGCGGAAAGGCTGTGCTGCCGATGGTTCTGGGACTGGGATGCGATACAATGGCTACACTTACGGTAAGGATCCTCGAGACAAGAAAGGAGAGGATTATTGCCACACTCCTCCTTGCCCTTGGGATTCCATGCTCTGCTCAATTGGGCGTTGTCCTCGGAATGATGGGGGCAATCTCAGAGAGGGCATTGATGGTAGTTATCGTCACCGTTCTTATCCAGCTTATCGTCGTAGGGTATCTGGCATCAAAGGTTATTCCGGGCAAGTCGTCCGATTTCCTTATGGAATTGCCCCCTATCAGGATTCCAAAGCTGTCAAATATATTGATAAAGACATACTACAGGGTGAAGTGGTTTTTAATAGAGGCAGTGCCTCTTTTTATCATAGGGACATTCAGCCTCTTTATTTTGGACAGGATTGGCGCCCTAAAAATCATTGAAAGGGCGGTAAGCCCGGTTGTAACAGGATTACTTGGGCTGCCTGATAAAGCCACATGGGCATTTATCGTTGGATTTTTGAGAAGGGATTATGGTGCAGCAGGATTATTTTATCTGCAAAAGAATAATGAGCTTGATTTAATCCAGACAACCGTTGGCATTACAGTAATGATACTCTTTATCCCCTGCCTTGCCAATTTCCTCGTCATAATAAAGGAGCAGGGGTTAAAAAGGGCTCTAATGATTTCATCCTTTATATTCTTCTATGCAGTTCTTATCGGATGGATTTTAAATCTGTTTCTGCACAGCATCAAAATTCTGTGAATAAAGAATCTAAGATTCTGAAAGTGATATATGTGTCATTAAGATAAAGCAGTATTCTGACGATATATCAAGAGACGATTTTCGAGCTTTTTTAATGTAAAGGAAATTATAAAAACAAGGAGAAAGGGGGAAAGGGGAGAGATGGGGATAAGAAAAGAATAAAAAAAGATTCAAGACGCAGATTTACACAGATGAACACAGATAAACATAATTAAAATCTTTATCCTGATTTTTCTGTGTTTATCTGTGTCCAATATTTTCTTTTTTCTCCTTTTCTCCCTTTTCTCCATTCTCCTTAATCTTTTTCTTTTGTTCTTTTGAGCTTTTTTCTTGACATTAAAAGGGCAAAGGATTATTAATATACATCAATCAGGAGGTTTATTTATGAAAAAGGCATTTCTTTTCATGGTATCTTTTTTATTCGTTCTTTCTCTTTCAAGCCGCTCCTTAGGTAATCCTGCAGCAGAGGAAACTGGTATAAGCAGGGAAGATGTTTTAGAGCAGGCAGATGCAGTCCTTTCCGAAGAGCAGGCAGATTCGGAAGTTTCAGCAGAAGAAGACGCAACACTTTTTAAAGAGCTCAGCTCCCCCGACGCCAATCTGTTTCATGTCCCCTCGAGCCTGCGGTCAAATGTCAATTTCTGGAAAAGGATATATACGGAGTTTACCACTAACCAGATGGTTATCCATGATAAGAACAATCTCAATATAGTTTACGATGCGGTTGATATAAATAACGGCGGGCAGATAAGCAATAAGATGCGGAGGGCTAAGATAGGCGAGGCTAAGAGGAGATACAGGAATATACTAATCGGCATTCATAATAAAATCAGAAGGGGAGAGATGCTTAACGGAGAAGAGATAGGGGTTTATAAAAAATTTGAGGGCATCGCTGCGCCGGATAAATTTATCGCTGCGGCGGAGAATATCCGGGGGCAGCTGGGGCAGAAGGACAGATTTATAGCGGGACTCAAGAGGTCGGGAAGATATATAGGGAAGATAAAAGAAATTTTTAGATATTATGGGCTTCCTGAAGAGTTGACTGCATTGCCCAATGTGGAATCATCCTTCAATTATGATGCCTACTCCAGCGCAGGTGCGGCAGGTATATGGCAGTTTACCCGCTCAACGGGAAGGCTGTTCATGCAGATTGATTATGTTGTTGACGAAAGAAGGGACCCGATTCTATCTACCGTTGCAGCGGCAAAACTGCTCAGGAGAAATTATGAATCGCTTGGAAGCTGGCCCCTTGCCATCATTGCTTACAATCACGGGCTAAACGGCATGAAAAAGGCGAAGGAAAGAATTGGAGATAATGTGACAGATGTAATAAACGGCTATCGGAGCCGTATCTTCGGATTCGCATCTAAGAATTTTTATTGTGAATTCCTCGCAGCCTTAGAAATCGTAAAGGATCATAAAAGATATTTCGGCGATATAGAATTTGAAAAGCCTGCCGACTACGATGTTTTCAGGGTGGACAGCTATCTCGATATTACCGGCGTAAGCAGGCACACGGGAGTGTCCATTAATGAGATAAAGAGTCTTAATCCTGCATTAAGACCCCCTGTATTCGCATCTAAGCGGTATATACCTAAGGGATTTGAGATGAAAGTGCCAAAGGGGAAGCTGTCGGATACTGTTTATACATCCCTGCCTAAGATAGTAAAAAAGGAGACGCAGAAACACTCTCCGTGGCATCTAATAGAAGCTGGAGATACCGTCAGCTCGATAGCCCGGAGGTATAAAATTGCAACTGCTGCTATTATGGATATGAATGAGATAGATAATGTAAATCGTATTTATCCCGGACAGACATTAAAGCTTCCTGAGGCTGTTTTTGGGCAAAGCGGGTCAAAAGGGGAGATGAAAATACCGGCTCAGAATGTCGTCAAGGCTGCGGTTAAGCCTCTCGATGCAAAGGATAAAATAAAGCCGCCTGCCGTTGCACAGGAGAAAGGAGGCTCGCCTGAATTTTTAAAGCCTGTAGTGAGCAAAGCGAATCTAACGGTTTATGAAGTCAATATCCCCGATAGCTCCAATACGAAAAAGAGCTCCTACGGATTTATAAATGTAGAGCCTGATGAAACGATAGGTCATTATGCCGACTGGAGCGGTTTGGCGATTCAAAAAATAAAGGATATAAACGGCTTGAAGAGGGGGGCTGTTTTGAAGACAGGACAAAAGATAAAGATATATTTTACATCTGTCACAAAAGAAGGGTTTGAGGAAAAACGGGCGGAGCATCATCTTGCTATTCAGGAGGATTTTTTCTCCAATTACAATGTAGAAGGCACAACGGCTCATGCCATAAAAAGGGGAGAGACGATATGGAAGATAGCTTCCGAAAACGAGATTCCTCTCTGGCTGCTAAAAAGATACAATCCCGATAAAAACTTCCGAAAACTGGCAATGGGAGAGTCCTTTACCCTGCCTGTAATATCAAAGGTCAACTGATAAAAAACCCTTAGAACACGAATTACACGAATTTGCGAATATCACGAATATATTAGAAGCAAGAAGTCAGAAGCAAGAAGCAAGATTAAAATTTTTTCTTGCATCTTGTTTCTTGCCTCTTGCATCTTGTGTTATTCGTGTCATTCGTAATTAGGTTTTTTGGCTTATGGAAGTTATTATAAACAAATCGAGGCTTGAATTGTTAGAAGGGGATATTACAAAACAGGATACAGAGGCGGTTGTCAATGCTGCGAACTCAAGGCTTGCCGGGGGAGGCGGTGTAGACGGCGCAATACACAGGGCAGGCGGTCCACAGATAATGGAGGAGTGCAGAAAGATAGGCGGTTGTCCCACAGGCGAGGCAAGGATAACTACAGGAGGGAAACTTAAAGCAAGATATGTGATTCATGCAGTAGGACCAATTTACAGAGATGGAAGGCATGGAGAGCCTGAACTCCTGTTGGGTGCATATAAATACAGTCTGAAACTTGCCTCAGAAAATAAAATAAAGAGTGTGGCATTTCCGTCTATCAGCACAGGTGCTTATGGCTATCCTGTAGAGGATGCAGCGAATATCGCCATTTCCACGGCGGTTGATTATCTTAAATCTCATACTGAAATCGAGATTGTATGTTTTGTCCTGTTTAACACCGATACTTACAAAGCGTATGAAAGAGCCTTATCCTCGATAATAAATGTTCAATAATTAGATTGCCGGTCCTGGCATCAATTTTACCTTCCATTTTTTAAAAAACATTGATATTCGTCATAACATCTGATATTTTAAAATTATGACAAAGGCGATTATAGCTCTGTCGGACGGAACTGTATTTGAAGGGGAATCCTTTGGCGCAGAAGGCGAGACCGCAGGAGAAGTTGTATTCAATACCAGTATGAGCGGGTATCAGGAGATACTTACGGATCCGTCATACAGGAGACAGATTGTTACAATGACCTATCCGTTAATAGGGAATTACGGTGTAAATGAAGAGGATGTAGAATCGGTTAAACCGTGGGCCGGGGGATTTATTGTTAAAGAGGGAAGCAGGCTTTTCAGCAACTGGCGGGCGCAAAAGAGCCTCGATGAATATCTTAAAATATATAACATAATAGGCATTCAGGAAATTGATACGAGGTCGCTTACAAAACATATCAGAGACAAGGGCGCCCAGGAGGGTGTGATTTCAACGGTAGACCTCAATCCGGAAAGTCTTATTGGAAAGGCTAAGAAATCTCCGGGTTTAATAGGAAGGGATTTGGTTAAAGAGGTTACATGCCATGAGAAATATCACTGGACAGAAGGGGGATGGGACTTTAAAGGGCAAGGGGCAAGGGGCAAGGGGCAAGGGAGACATTCCCCTTATTCCCCCTTAACAAACCTGTCCCCGAAGGTATTAATTGGGGAGGGGGATTCAGGGGGTTGTAAATTTCGGGTTGTTGCCTATGACTGCGGTATCAAGCACAATATACTCCGACGGTTAGTGGATGCAGGCTGTGATGTGACCGTGGTTCCTGCCTTTACCAATTCTGATGATGTGCTGTCAATGAATCCTGACGGAATATTACTATCCAACGGACCCGGCGACCCTGATGCTGTTCCGTATATGGCGGAAAACATAAGGGGACTTATAGGTAAAAGACCAATCTTCGGTATATGCCTTGGTCATCAAATCCTTTGTCTGGCAATGGGTGCAAAGACCTATAAATTAAAATTCGGACACAGGGGCGGCAACCATCCTGTGTCGGACATAACCACAGGAAAGGTGGAGATTACGGCGCAGAATCACGGATTTGCAGTGGATGCAAAGTCGCTTCCGCCG
>JACQEW010000342.1 GCA_016200365.1 Nitrospinota bacterium | reverse complement strand
TAATCCTTGAGATGAAGACATCCGGTTGGTATGATGTAAAAAAATGGATAATGTCATTTGGGGCAGATGCAAAGGTTCTTGAGCCGAAGGAATTGAGAGAAGATATTATAAAGGAGTTAAAGGCAGCAGCTAATAATTATAAGAAGTAAATATGGAAAACAATACCAAGATCAGTGTTCAGGATGTGTATAAGTCTTTTGGCAGCAACCATGTTCTGAGAGGCGCGTTTCTCGATATACGAAAAGGCGAGAGCATGGTTGTTATAGGAGGGAGCGGGACTGGAAAAAGCGTCCTTATCAAGTGTATAATAGGGCTGCTGAAACCCGAAAGCGGAAAGATATATGTAGAAGGGAAGGAGGTTACATCTCTGAAGGAGCGGGAATTGAATGAGCTGAGAAAGAAATTCGGTATGCTGTTTCAATGGGGTGCCTTATTTGATTCAATGCGGGTCTGGGAAAATGTAGGTTTTGGTTTGAAACAGCATACAAAATTAAAAGATAATGAAATAAAGGATGTTGCAATTGAGAAACTCAAGCTCGTTGGGTTAAAAACTGTAGAAAACCTCATGCCGTCAGACCTATCAGGCGGTATGAGGAAGAGGGTCAGCCTTGCAAGGGCTATTGCAATGGAGCCTGAGATTCTTTTATACGATGAGCCGACAACCGGGCTTGACCCTATAATGTCAGATGTGATAAATGAGCTTATAATCCATCTAAGGGAGAGGATAAAAGTTACATCCATTGCAATTACGCATGATATGGTAAGCGCCTATAAGATTGCAGACAGGATTGCAATGCTATACAAGGGGAAGATAATAGAAATCGGGACACCTGATGAAATTAAGAATTCAAAGAGTGAAATTGTCCAGCAGTTTATTCATGGGAGGGCAGAAGGACCGATAACAAGAGAATAAGCAGTAGGCAGTAAGCAGTAAGCAATTTGCAATTTCAGTTTTTTTGCCTACTGCCTACTGTCTACTGTTTACTTAATTAAAGGGAGGACTTATGGGCGGATTAAAGACAGAGGTGAAGGTTGGTATATTTGTGGTTCTCGGCATAATATTTCTTGCCTACATGACCATAAATATCGAGAAGATTCAGGTCGGGAAGGAGAAGGGATATAATATATACGCCATACTCGATACTGCGCAGGGATTGGTCAAAAATACCACTGTCAAGACAGCAGGCGTGGAGATAGGCAGGATAACGGATATATCCCTGACAGACAGCAAGGCAAGGCTGACGATAAATCTCCCGTATCATATAAAGCTGAGAAGGGATGCGAAGGCTTATGTAAAGATGGAGAGCCTTTTGGGGGAGAGGTTTCTCGAGATAGACCCCGGCACACCGGGTATCGCAGAGCTTAAGGCAGGAGATGAGATACGGCAGGGCGCTCCGCCGCCTGACATGGACAGGCTGATAGTTCAGTTAAACTCCATAGCCGCTGACATTAAATCCGTAACACAGCCCTTTAGCGAGGTTCTCGGCGGAAAAGAGGGGAAAGATTCGATAAAGGGTATCGTTGATAATATTAAAGAGGCAACATCGGGACTTAACGGCATAATAAAGGATAATGACGAAAAAATCGGCAGGATAGTAACAAATGTGGACAAGTTTACCAATGACCTGCCTGCCCTTTCAAAGGATGCAAAGGAGCTTGTTGCGAGCCTTAACCATATTTCAAAGAAGATGGAGAGCGGAGAGGGAACACTGGGCAAACTGCTCAATGACGATTCCTTGTATAAAGAGGCAAAGCTTGCCCTATCGAGTGCAAGCGAGGCTTTGGACAATGTGAATAAAATCGCAAAGAAGATAGAGGGCGGGAAGGGGACGTTGGGTAAATTAGTTTCTGATGAAGCTGCCTATAATGAAATAATGAATACCTTTTCTGCCGTAAGGACTACCTTTGTAAATGCAAAGGATGTTCTGGATAATCTCAATAAAATGGCTGAAGATGTAAAGAGCGGCAAGGGGACATTGGGCAAGCTTATAACAGACGAGGCATTGTATGACCAGACAAAGGCAACCGTAGAGAGCCTGAATAATATTGCAAAAAAGATAGAAAAAGGGGAAGGAACACTCGGGAAGCTTGTTAATGACGAGACCCTGTATACGGAGGCAAAACAGGCACTTAAAGGAGTAGCGAAATCTACAGAGAGTATTAATGAGCAGATACCTGTCAGTATACTCGGAACGGTTGTAGGGACTGTGGTTAAATAAAGAAACAAATTTTTATAATTTGCATGCAAAATAATAACAACAGAGAAGAGTGGGGGACGAGGCTCGGACTTGTGCTTGCCCTTGCAGGGAATGCCATCGGATTGGGAAATTTCCTGAGATTCCCTGTCCAGGCAGCGGAGAACGGCGGCGGAGCATTCATGATCCCCTATTTTATATCCCTGCTCCTCCTCGGCATACCGCTCATGTGGGTCGAGCTGACAATAGGAAGATACGGAGGAAACAGGGGACACGGCTCGATGCCGGGGATGTTCTATTCAATGTGGAATAACAGGTGGTCGAAGTATATAGGCATACTCGGCATATTCACACCTCTTATAATTGTCATCTATTATACCTATGTGGAATCATGGACACTCGCATTCAGTTTTTTCTCCATAACAGGCAAGTATTTCGGCGCAGAGAGCAGGGAGACAATGGGGGCTTTTTTAAAGGGATTCCAGGGGATAGAGTCCAATGAATATTTTTCAGGTCTTACACCTGCCATCATTTTCTATTTAATAACCCTTGCCATAAATGTATATATACTCTCAAAAGGGGTATCAAAAGGGATAGAGAGACTTGCAAACATTGCCATGCCGCTGTTATTAATAATGGCATTCGCACTTATGGTAAGGGTCCTTACCTTTGGCTCGCCCGATCCGGCGCATCCTGAAAACAATATAGCCAACGGATTGGGCTTTATCTGGAATCCCGATTTCAGTCAACTAACAAATGCCACAGTATGGCTTGCAGCATCAGGGCAGATATTTTTTACCTTGAGCCTCGGTATGGGCGCCATTGCCACCTATGCGAGCTACATGAGAAAAGATGACGATGTAGCTACAACAGGCATAGCTACTGCCGGCGCAAATGAGTTTGCAGAGGTTGTTCTCGGCGGGACAATCGCCATACCTGCGGCAGTGGCATTCTTTGGTCTTGTCGGTGTGCAGGAGATTGCAAAAGGGGGCGCCTTTGACCTCGGATTTCAATCTCTGCCTGTCATATTCCAGAAGATACCCTTCGGACAATTTTTCGGTTTTATCTGGTTTCTCCTCCTTTTTTTTGCTGCCCTGACCTCATCCGTAGCATTAACCCAGCCTGCTATGGCATTTCTGCAGGAGGAGTTCAGGATTCCAAAGGAAAGGGCTGCGATTATTGTCGGTCTTGTGCTCTTTGTCTGCTCCCTCCCTGTAGTGCTGTTCTTAAAGCACGGCTTCCTCGACGAGCTTGATTACTGGGCAGGGACATTCGGACCTGTATTGTGTGCATTTCTTGAAACAATAATCTTTGTATATATCTTTGGCATGGCTAAGGGGTGGGAAGAAATCAATAGAGGCGCAACAACAAGGATTCCGAGGGTTTTCTTTTATATCATAAAATACATTACCCCTTTATTTCTATTTGCAATCCTCTCGACATGGCTTTACCAGAGCGCCGGCGATGTGCTGCTTATGAAGAACATCGACCCGGCGAACAAATCTTATGTATGGGGTGCGAGAATAATGATGGCAGTTGTCTTCATCGGACTGGCATATCTCGTAAGAAAATCGTGGAGAATGAAAAAGAGAATTGAGAATGAAGAATGAAGAGTGAAAAATTAAAGGATTAATTTCCTAAATTCTTAATTCTTAACTTTTAATTCTTAATTTATCTATGAACACAGGCGGATGGATTTTTCTGATAATGGCGTGGGGCGGGATAATCTCCTTAAATCTCTTTGCCTTTAGAAAGATACTGGGAAAGGGGAAATGATGTTATGCCTAAAAAAACAGTGGTATTCTCAAATTTAAGTT
>JACQEW010000341.1 GCA_016200365.1 Nitrospinota bacterium | reverse complement strand
TTAAGAGATACGGCGCTTGCAAGAGAAAGGGTATTCTCGATTGCAGCATCGGATGCACCGGGGATGATTTTAAGATGTATGTAACCTTTAAAGTTATGTTTATATCTGAGTAAACGGGCGGCTGTATTTATTTTATCCATAGTATTGTCAGGGCTGCCGATGATGCCGGAGCTTAGAAACAGACCGAATGCCTTTTTTCTTCTCAGGTAATCCATAAAAGTAAAGGCTGTTTCCTCCGGCTTGAGAGTGCATCTCTGCACATCTGTTTCCGAGCGCAGCGGACAATATTTGCAGTCGCTTACGCAGGAGTTTGAGAGCAGGGTTTTAAAGAGGATTGAATAGCCGCCCTGCGGCAGGGTAACGGGATAAAGCCATTTGCCATCCAGTCCCCTCCTGCGGCGGTCGTCTTTATTCGTGCCGCAGGCACACGCCATATCATACTGCGAATCTTCGGAGAGTATTTTAAGTTTCTCAATAGTGTCCATAAAGAAATTATATCACGGACAATTTTTTTCTCAAAGACTTCATAAGTATGTATAATAAACTTTATGAATCTGACGCCTGACCTTAAAAACTATTGCAAAAATAGCAGGGCAGATATGGTTGGAATTGCTGATTTGGAGTCATTCAGAAATAGATTGCCTGTTATACCACAAAACTTATTAACCCCTTATGCTTATGCCATATCTGTAGGGATTCGCTTGAAAGATGATATAGTCAATAGAATATCAGACCATCCGACACCTGAATATTCTGATCACTACCAGAGCATTAATAAATCTCTGGACAGTCTTACTGCTCAGATTGCTCAATGGATTATTCAGAAAGGGTCTAATGCAATGCCTATTCCTGCCTCTCATACAATTGATGAAGCTAATCTCCTTGGCAATATTTCCCATAAGGCAGTGGCAAGGATGGCAGGTTTGGGGTGGCAGGGGAAGAGCCTGCTAATCATAAACCCTGAACTTGGTCCAAGATTCAGACTGGCTACCGTGCTGACCGATATGATGCTCACAGCAGACCAGCCTGTTAAAAACAAATGCGGCAAATGCAGGGAATGCGTTGACGCCTGTCCTGCATCCGCAATAAAAAATGTATCTACTGACAGCCATTACGAAAATAGGGATATTGCAATAAATTTGGAAAGATGCAACAGCAAGCTGATTGAATTTGAAGCTATGCCGGGTATTGGTCACAGGATATGCGGGGTTTGTATAAAGGTCTGTCCCTATGGAAAATAATTTTCAACTTGTGTAAAACTGTAAGAGTATTTATAAGCGAAGAAACTTTCCTCGAACGACTTTTTATTTTTCCCTTTGCTCCATAGTATGATAATTTGAAAATAAAACAAAGGGAAAAATAACGGAAGTGAGAGGAAAGTTTCTTCGCTATTATACTTTTCCGATTTTAGAGGGTTAGCCTAAAACTCAAGATTCATATCCGACAATCTTCTCCTTACCTCTTCCATGACCCTCTTTTCCTCTTTCTTGCCCTTCGCAATAAATGTAGCGGAAAGTCTTATGTAGTGTCCAACATCATCCCAGGGGACTGTTGAGATAAGTTTTTCGGTTATAAGATATTCCGAGAAATCTTCTGCCAATTCAAATCTCCTCCCGCCCTTTATACCCTTAGGCGCTTTTACATATAAATAAAACGAGCCCCCCGGCATTATTGCGTTAAAACCAGCCGAATTCAATACATCCACCATCATCTTGAGTCTCCGTTTATATTTTACACAGATGGCATCTGTAATCTCAGGATGCTCTAAGGCATATATGCCCGACTTCTGTATAGCTATAAACTGACCCGAATCGCAGTTGTCCTTCACATGACCGAAACCGCTCACCACCAGAGGATTTCCGACGACAAAGGCAAGTCTCCAGCCTGTCATATTGAATGCCTTTGACATGGAGTGTATCTCGACCCCAACATCCCTTGCACCCGGAACTGACAAAAAGCTAAAGGGTCTTCCATTGTAATTTAACGCTGAGTATGCGCTGTCATGAACCACAATGACATTATTCTCCTTTGCAAACCTTACAACCTTGTCGTAAAATTCCCTCGCAGCAACGGCGCCAGTAGGGTTATTCGGATAATTCAGATATAGGAGCTTTGCCCTTTTCCTCACATCCGACGGTATTGAATCGAGGTCAGGCAAAAATCCGTTCTCTTCCTTTAACGGCAGGCTGTATACCTCTCCGCCATACCATTTCGTATGGGTGGCAATCACAGGATAGCCCGGCACTGTCATCAGGGTAATATCCCCGGGATTTATATATATGGAAGGGAACATCGCCAGTGCAGGCTTTGAGCCTATGGAGTGAAGAACCTCATTTAAGGGGTCTATACCGGAGATGCCGTATACCTTCTCCATGTATCGGGCAGCGGCATCCTTGAATTCCTGTATGCCGTTGTCTGCATATCCCCTGTTCTCAGGCTTTGCACACTCCGCCTTCATAGTCTTTACGACTCCGGGGAATGCCATTTCATCAGGCTCTCCTACTCCAAGGTCTATAAGCTCAATATTGGGATTCTTTTCTTTTGCTGCCCTCTTTGCCCTCTTTATCTTTTCAAATTTATATATCTTTGTGTCCTTACCGAAATTCTCTCCTCCAAGCCTCCCGGCAAAGAGGGATTGAATGTAACTTTCTTCTGCCATTATTCCTCCATGCAATACATTTTGATCATATTTACAATTTACAATTTTAGATTTTAGATTTTTAAATTTCAAATCATAAATCGTAAATCGTAAATTAAAATTGTTTTTCTCTATCTCTAAATTTCACTTAATCTACCAATCCCTTTCTTCTTTAATTTCTCTATCAATGTCGTCCTCTTTATTCCAAGCAGTTCCGCTGCCCTTGCCTTATTCCATTCCGATTTCTTCAACGCCTCCATGATAAGCCTGTTTTCAAAATCCTCCATTAGCTTATTGAGGTCAATTCCGCTGTCAGGAATATCAACGGGAGGTGCAACATCAACTGCTGTATCATCGGGTATTATCAGTTTTTCATCGTCGGTATGCAAGGTAACAGCAGCCCCATTCCCTTTCCGCACCTTTTCCGGCAAATCGGCAGGCTGAACGATGCCTGTCCCCTTTAATATAACAACCCTTTCAACGATATTCTCCAGCTCCCTAACATTTCCGGGCCATCTATATTCCCTGAGACACTCCATAGTCTTATCCGAAAACCCCTCCACATTTCTATTCTTTATGCGGTTACACTTTGATAAGAAATGATTAATTAAAAGCGGTATATCCGATTTTCTCTCTCTTAGAGGCGGGATTGAAATGGGGATTACATTCAAGCGGTAATAAAGGTCTTCCCTGAAACGATTGGACTCAACCGCCTTCTCCAAATCCCTGTGGGTAGCTGCAATAACCCTTACATCAACCTTCAGGGGCTTCATGCCCCCTACCCTTTCAAACTCCTGCTCCTGAAGAACCCTCAGCAGCTTTACCTGAAGGGTGGGGCTCATATCTCCTATCTCATCCAAAAATATGGTGCCACCGTTTGCAAGCTCAAACCTGCCTATCCTCGTCTTTATCGCACCTGTAAATGAGCCTTTCTCATGACCGAACAGCTCGCTCTCGAGAAGGTCCTCCGGGATTGCACCGCAGTTTACAGGTATCAGAGGTTTATCTGAACGGCTGCTGTTATAATGTATCGCCTTTGCAACTAATTCTTTGCCTGTCCCGCTCTCTCCAAGTATCAGGATAGTGCTGTTGTTATCGAGAATCTTCTCTATGAGAGAGAAGACCTCTTTTATCTTTTCGCTTTCGCCTACAATACCATCAAAGTTTGGTTTGCCAAGGGACATATAAATTTTTTCCCCTCACCCAACCCTCTCCCCTTGCCCCTCACCCCCTCTCCCTTTGGGAGAGGGTTGGGGAGAGGGTGGGTGAGGGTCAATATAAAAAATTTTTAACATATATTGATAAGGGAAGTCAAAAGAAATATACTTATAGAACGAAAACATGATTTTAATCACCGAGACACAGAGGCACAGAGAAAAAAAGAAGCAAGAAGCAAGAAAGCTCAAAGCTCAAGGCTCAAAGGGGACTTCTTTCAGCTTTCAGCTTGTTTCTTGCCTGTTGCCTCTTGTTTTAATCTTTTTTCCTTTCTCTGTGTCTCCGTGCCTCTGTGGTTTATAATTTCTTTGTATTATGACAAAAACAATTGATGAGATTGAAAGATATAAAAAAATAGAAGAGACGCTGCGGAACGCCTTAAAGGAATCCCGGCGGAGAGAGGCGGAAGTTTCTGCA
>JACQEW010000334.1 GCA_016200365.1 Nitrospinota bacterium | reverse complement strand
TCTCTACTTTGGAAGGGCATAAGGATTCTGTGAGGACCGTATCTTTCAGCCCTGATGGGAAAATGCTTGCATCAGGGTCGCATGATGAAACCATCAAACTCTGGGAAATGCCCGCAGGTAAATTAATCTCTACTTTGAAAGGGCATAAGAATTGGGTGGACACCGTATCTTTCAGCCCTGATGGGAAAATGCTTGCATCAGGGTCGCGTGAAACCATCAAACTCTGGGAGATGCCTTCCGGGAAGTTCATCACATGCCTTTTTGATAAGGCGGCTTTAGAGAAAGGGAAAGAGGTTAATCAGTACACTAAAATAGACGAATATGGACGAACAATAACTTATACACTCCCATGCGGTTCACCGATTCCCGCCGGGGCGATTTGCTTATGTAATTGCGTGCCCGGTTCATACAGCCCCCCGAGTTCCGGAGGTGGTTTTTACTGTTCATGCGATAAGATATGCACCTGTGTTCCCATTAAATAGTTCAAGGTATAGGAATTTCAATAATGAGTTGCTTCCCTTCGCCCTTGACAATGATTAATAATCACCAGTAATATTTCCCTTGCAGTATCAATTGACTCCTACCCAAAGAACTGATATTATTTAGCTAATATCCCGGTAGAATATGGAGGTCTTAACTTATATGACAAGTGCAACTCAAACAATACTTAAAGAAGCCCTTCGCCTTAAACCGGTGGAGAGGGCGGAATTAATAGACGAACTTTTTCACAGCTTTGATAAAAGTCATGATGAACGGATTGATGCTCTTTGGGCCGCTGAATCGGAATCAAGGATTGACGCATTCGATGCTGGACAGATTGAGGCAGATTCTGCTGAAGCCGTATTCGAGCGGATAAACAAACGATGAAAATCCGTGTTATTAAATCTTTCAGCTAACAAGCCGCTGCACATTGACGCTTTTCTGTCATGCACCCTGCAAACTACCGCGGATAAAGAGGTATTTTAGTATGAAAAACGGAAATATCCTTGTTGTAGACGACGAGAAGGGACAGAGGGAGATATTAAAGACCATCCTCTCCTGTGAGGGTTATGATGTAGTAACGGCATCGAACGGAAAAGAGGCATTAAAGCTCCTCTATGATGGTGTTTTTGATGCTGTTCTAACCGATTTAAAAATGCCGGATGGGGACGGCATGACTATTCTCACAAATATCCTGAAAGAGAAGACCAGTACCAGTGTGGTTATAATGACAGCCCACGGCACTATTGATTCTGCTGTAGAGGCTATGAAATCGGGCGCCTTCGACTATCTCACAAAACCCCTTGAAAGAGACGAGATCCTTGTGGTCATAAATAAGGCAGTGGAAAAGACAAGGCTTCTAAATGAAAATATTCGTCTAAAGGGACAATTAGAAGATAGGTTTAAGCTGGAGAATATCATAGGGAGAGATGGGAAGATGCAGGAGGTTTTTAAAATCGTAAGAAAGATATCCAACAGCAATTCCACTGTCCTGATATACGGAGAGAGCGGTACCGGCAAGGAGCTTATTGCAAGGGCTATTCACTACAACAGCATTAGAAGGGATAAACCCTTTATGGATATAAATTGCGCTGCCATACCGGAGACCTTGCTGGAGAGCGAGCTTTTTGGTTATGAGAGGGGGGCATTTACCGGCGCCTATACGAGAAAGACGGGGCTTTTTGAATCTGCACACAGCGGAACACTCTTTCTCGATGAAGTGGGGGATATGGGAATAGGACTTCAATCGAGACTTTTAAGGACAATTCAGGAAAGGGAGATAAGGAGAGTTGGGGGAAATGAAAATATAAAGATTGATGTCAGAATAATAGCAGCCACAAATAAGAATCTCGATGAAGAGATAAAAAAGGGGAGGTTCAGGGAAGACCTCTATTACAGACTCAATGTTATTGCCTTACGCCTGCCGCCTTTAAGAGACAGGGTTGGAGATATACCTGAGCTTGTAAGTCATTTTATCGGCAAACACAGCAATGCCGCGGGAAAAAAGGTGACAGGGATATCCGACGAAGCCCTGAATCACCTCCTGAATTATCAATGGCCCGGAAATGTCAGACAACTGGAATCTGTTATTGAAAGGGCTGTCCTCCTTACTGAAGGAGAGAGGATAGAGATAGATACCCTTCCTCTCGAAATCTGTAATAAGCCGATGCAGATAGGAAAGATAGATTTTGATATACCTGCTGATGGTATATCCTTTGAAGAATTTGAAAAAGAGCTTTTGATAAAGGCAATGAGAAGGGCTGACTGGATTATAGCAAAGGCAGCACAGCTCCTCGGTATGAGCTACAGAACCCTTCAATATCGGCTGAACAAGTTCGGTATAAAGAAAGAATTATATACCCTACACCAAAAGGTATAGGAGATATACCAAAAGGGTTATCTTTTATCTATCCTAAAATTAAAATCGCCTCTAACATCCTGTAAAAACAATGCGTTTCATATCCTTATCTTTTTTGGCATATTTAGTGCAGATATTTTTGTTCATGTGAAATTATAAAAAACAAGGAGAAAGGGGAAAAGGGGAGAGATGGGTGAAAAAAGAAGGTAGAAGATAGATGTCAGAAGGAATTTTTCTATTTTCTGTTTTCTACGTTCTTCTTCTCTCCCTTTCCCCTATTTCTCCATTCTCCTTAATCTTTTTCTTTTTGTTCATGAAAGGGGGTGAAACTGATGAGGAAGATTATTGCGGCAATTGCAGCGGTTATGATCCTATCTGGAGTTGGGGGGTTAGCCATTGCTAAGGAAAAGAAGGAGCCGGTAAAGGTTATGCAGGTGAAAGGCGAGATAACTGCTGTTGATGCCAAGGCAAACACCTTCACGCTGAAGACAGATAAAGGTGATATAACATGCGAGATTGGCGCCGGCTCAAAGATTACAGCAGGGAAGGATTCAAAAACCCTTGCCGATGTAAAGGCAGGCGATAAGGTGGAGTGTAAGTATGCGATGGAGGGAGAAAAACATATCTGTAAAAAGCTCGACATAAAGGCTGCTAAGTAGATATATTTTTCCATGTAAATTTACTATGAAAGGGGGTGAAACCGATATGAAAAGGATATTCGCTTTCGTTACAGCATTGATGATAGCAATAGTATTTGGCGGTATGACTTATGCTGCTGAAGGGAAAAAGGCAGAAGAGAAAAAGGCACCTGCTGTTGCTGAGGAAAAGAAGGCACCGGCTGCTGCCGAGGTGAAGAAGGCGGTTGAAGCCGAAAAGAAGGAAGTCGCACCTGCTCCTGCACCTGAAAAGAAGGAAGCTGCACCTGCTCCTGAAAAGGGAAAGGGGAAGGGGAAGAAGAAAAAGTAAACTCGAAAGACCGTTTATTAACCTGACTCCAGGTTACACTTTTTGTGTAATCTGGAGTTATTAATTTTGGTTCATGTATATGAAATTATAAAATTCATATGGAACACGGATGACACAGATGATACGGATTTTCACAGATATTAAGAAAAAAGATTATAAGTTTTATAATTTTCTTGCCTTAAAAAATCCGTGTCCATCCGCCTTATCCGTGTCATCTGTGTTCTATCTGGTTTTTGTTCATCTTATGCTAAAACAGAATCCCGACAGTGCATTGCGCAGTATATGTATTATTCGGAAATGTGTATTCCCTGTCTTTTTCTCCTAAATAACCGTATATCTCGCATCCGATATTTAAGTTGTGAATATTCTGATAATTAATGCCTGCTGTTACAATGGAGGAATTGTCGTTAAGGTTTCTTATCATATTAATGCTGAGAGTAAGGTCGGTGATAATAAACCGGCTGTATCGGCTTAATAAGGCAATATAATATTTGGAAAAACGGTTAAGCTCGTAGAGGTTATTGAAAAGTAGAAATTCCTTCTGAGTTCCCTCTGTTTTCTGGACAGGTCTTCCCGAAGGGTCAAGAGTCTGAATCGGATTGCTGAAGGTATAGATTGCCGGATCGCTAAAAATATTTTCCGTGTATCCGTTCTGGTTATAATAAAGCTCAAGATGTAAAAAGATTCGGTCAGGTATATCTGCATAATCGAAGTATTTTCCAAAACCTAAGGATGCCTTAGGTATCCACTGCTCCTGCTCTCTGTATGACGATAGTATTCCGTTTTCTACCCATATTTTTCTGTTATTATCCCCATGTGAAAGGGCTAACTCGCCAGTCGTATCAATCCCGAGCAGACGTGTAGAAAAATCATAAGTATATACCGGGTAAAATCCTCCTTTACCCCATGAGGCAAATGCCATTTCGGTTTTACCGGTTAAAAATTCAAATTTTAAAGCGGCGCCCAAATCGTCTGTGCTTTTATTGCTGGATGTGTCTAAAAAGCCGTAGATATTGTATTTTGCCCCGAAAGGGATGTGGAGTTTTAGTCCATAAGCCCCTTCCCTCGAGCCGATCCGTGTAAGAAAGGTATTTTTATCAATATTAATAAGGTCTGTCGGATTCCACAGGTAATTCCTTCCCCACTGTAATACCTGTTTCCCAGTCCGAAAATAGACACGGTCTTTTATATTGAAGTCAATAAACATTTCTTTAAGGGTAAACGTCGACTTATTATCGGCAGAGGGATTATATCTCGCCTCTAAGTCTACAAAATATTTTGTCCCAAGTTTTTGGCGGGCATCGAGAAACATATTTCCCACGATATAAGAAGAAGTAGAATTTTTTGCATTATCTGTTAGATTCGCTTCGCTCACTGCATGCTTTTCCCGCTTTTCGGTAACGGAAAAAACACCGGTTGCCTGACCGGAAAGGGCGATACTGACCTCCTTTTCTTCCTCTTTGGGCTTTTGCTTATCAAAGAGCTCATCTTTTTTTACAATGCTGTCAGGGCTTGAAAAAAGCTGTTCCTCATTTATTTCCTGTCCGTAACTCAAGGAGAACAAAACCTGATTAACCACAAAGACACAAAGGACACAAAGATTTCTCTTTTTCATTATTTACTCAGATTTTCCAGATATGCCTTGGTAAAGATTTTATCGTCAAGCTTATTTGTGGATATGTTCGATATCTCGACGATTGTCTTATTTCCCTTCTCGAATTCATCAATGTAGATATGCTTTACTGCAACATATTTGCTGTTAATCTGCGTGTAATTCAAAAAATAGGCGGTCTGCATCAATGTTCCTGAAAGGGAATAGGACTGTTCTTTTAAGGGGAGATAATCGTCCTTTTTAACCCAGTATACCTTCTTAGGGTAATCTACATCGTGCACTATTGCCTTCACTTCAAATTTATAGACCGGTATTTTTCCAAGCATTTCTTCGTTAATTATCTCTTTGCCTTTATTATCAGCGGTGCCAGCATATAGCTCGGTAATCTTTCTTTTTTCAAAATCATCGGCTTTGGCATCCGTTCCCCCGATACTTTCATCACGGTTGATATGCTGGAAGGTGCGGGTATTCCGGCGATACATCCAGAAATTGCCCCCTACCCTCAGGTATCCATTCCCCTTTTCCGCCTCGGGCGCTGTTATTACTATTAAGAACGAATCATCCAAATCCCGCCGGAAATATATCATCTCGATAATCTTTACACCCTGCTCGATTTTATTCTGGGTTAAGACTACCTTTGAGCTTATATCGCTGGTTATCTCCATGATCTCTTCCAGTTTTTTTAATATATCGGAAATTGCAGGTGTTTCGGCATGAAGTGCAAGTGCAAATGTAAGTGTAAGTGCAAGTGCAAGTGCAAGTGCAAGTGTAAAAGATTTTTTAAACATAGTTAGATTTACGATTTAAAATTTAAAATTAAGGAATTTAAATTGTAAATTGTAAATCGTAAATTGTAAATTTAATCATGATACCGTAAGGCAGACGATGGAGAAAGGTTTGCCGCTGCCCGTGCCGGAAAATATGCTGTTGCTGCCACAATACAGAGTATAAGCATAAGTATTGATATAATATCCGCTATCGTCGGCATAAAATAGAGATGTCCATTTACCAGTAGTATCGAAAGCGGATTATCCTTGAGCTCAAAGGTGAGCTTTGAGAGTAGATGTATTGCTCCGAATGCCATCAGAATTCCTGCAATTGAAGCGAACAGCCCTAAGAATAATGACTCAAGTAAAAAGGTGTTTCTGACATCCCTTTTTTGCATGCCGATTGACCTGATTGTGCCGATCTCCCTGGTTCTTTCCTTTATCGTCATCCTAAGGGTATTGATTACCCCGATCAAAATGATAAAAAACAATATCAGAACTGCGGACAGTGTGATAATATTCAGGACATTTTCCAATTTTAATATATCGCTGGCGATTTCATACATAGTCCTCACATCAACGGTTGCCCCCTTCCATTTTTTATTGCTTATATCCCGCAGTTTTTTCTGAAACTCCTCTGTAGTGCTCGTCCTGTCAAGCAGTATCCATTCTGTGGCAAAGACAGGGTAGAGAGGGTTATCTTTTTCCGGGATATAGGCATTGGCATTAGCTTCAGGGAGATTTGCATAATAGGCACGGTAAAACTTTTCGTCGTTCATCAGGAGAATGTCTTTTCCCTCCATGCTCTTTTCGCTAAATATTGCAGTAACCCGGTAGGGAAGAACAGTATGCCTATCTTCAAATTTATTTTTATAGATAAGCTCAAATTTATCTCCCGACCGTATCTTAATTTTTTCGGCAAGGTCTTTGCTCATCAATATACTATCTTTGGAAAAGATTTTATCTTTATTCCCCTCGACAATCTCAAAATGACTGCCGATTAATTTTTGGGAAGTCTCATCGGAATTCAATCCAAGCACTGCAGCATCTTTTTCTGTATTGCCGAATCGAATCTTACCGGAAATTACCGCAAGCCCAGGCTTTAAGACCGAATGAAGCTTGTCAGCCATAGGCACGGCGTTTTTTGTAGGATTGTTTATGGTTATATTGAGATTGGCGACCTCGTATTCTTTGAAACCCATCAGTCTTTTAACATTTTTTAATTCCGAGAATATGACTGACTGCATAAAGATATTATCATTTTTGACTATGCCTGCCACATTTAATCTGGCGGTCTCGTTGTTTCCATAAACATTCGTAAACCTGATTCTTAACGTGTCGCCCTTGCCGACCCTTAGATATTTTGCCTTTTCTTCGGATAGGATAACCGGATTTTCCAGCCCCTCCTTCCCTAAATCGGTGAAATCACCCGTCAGCATCCTGAAAGACTCTTCAATTTCTTTTCTTGTCTCATCACTTAAATTTTGGCTGAGATCAATACCCACGAGGATACTGTTATCCGACTTTCCGTTGCCGATCACCCGGTTAAATATTCCCAATGCCTCCTCGATTTCACGGACATCATGGAGATTGTTTTTAACCATTGTCAATATCCTCTCCCTGTCCCGAAATATCGTTCTGTATAGTTTGCCTTCTTCGTTAAAAGCGACAGAGATATGTCCCGCTACCCGTACGACGATCTTATTAAATAAGATATCGGTTATACCTGCGGAAAAAGACCTTGCAACTACAAGTATCATCACTCCGACGGCGATGGCAATGCCGAGGAGGATATTCCGCCTCTTTTGCCTGAACAGATTCCGAAGGCTTATGGTGAATAATAATCTCATTTTTACGATTTACAATTTACAATTTACAATTTGGAATTAAGGAATTTAAATCGTAAATCGTAAATCGTAAATTGTAATTAATCCCTGGCAATCGCTTCCAGCGGGGTAATGCCCTTTGCAATCTTTATCGGATATATTACTGCTATGGTCGTTACAAAAAGCAATTGCACTGTAGTAATAAAAATATCCGATAGGGATAATACAGGAAAGAGGCTGTCGCCGCCGAATAGAAGCTGCACCATATCGTTATCCGAAGTAATGTTAAAGAGCGGTATGATTTTTACGACGATAACCCCTGCAATTATTCCTGCGCCTCCGAAAATAACCGTAAGTATGCCTGTCTCTCCTAAAAACATCGTGCCGATAAAACTCTTCCTTGCCCCTATTGCCCTCATCATGCCTATCTCCGTTGTCCGCTCGATAGCAGCCATAGTCAAAGTGTTCACTATGATAATAACCGCCACAAAAAATATGAGCATTACAAACCCCACTAAAGCCCCTTTAATCACTATTGCCATGCTCCCTAAAAAACCAAATGCCTTTTTCCATGATACTGCCCTGGATTTAAGATTATTCTCTTTCAGGTCTCTATTAATTTTTTTGAGTCCATCTTCCAGAGAAATCCCCTTCTTTAGTTTTACAAAAATAACATTATATGCCCCTGCTTCTTTGTCAATATCGCTGCCTGGAAGGGCGGCGGGGACAGGGGTTAATTTTAAATCCGTTTGAATGGGGGCTGCGGTTTTCTTGTTTTTTCCCCCGATAAAAGCATTCGAGGGCAGGTCTGCAAAAACCCCCTCGGAAAAGAGCTCGTCTAAATTCTCATTTTCCATTTCCAAGATTTTTTTCTTTTCCTCGGATAGATTGACCTGTCTGGATACACCGCTGAAAAACCCAAGGCATTCCCTGAATGATTCAATATCAACAAGATTATAATGTCCAAAGATGGTATTTAAGGCGTTAAACTTTACAATCCCCTTTACATCGAGACGAATATCCTGTGTGGTGTTCTTATCGCTGTATCCTAAAAAGATGATGGAATCTTTCAGCTTGATATTGCCCATATCCGGTTCTTCTTTGACCGCCTCCTTAAAGTTTTTTACATTGAATTTTTCCTTTGACGGCAGATACCATAATCCCATGAAATCATAAAATTCCTTCCGTCTATTTGTCGGTATAATAGCCCCCCGCTCATTGTCTTTCGGCAGCTTGCCCTCTATCGGCTTCATGCTGTGTGGAAACATCTCCTCGTATTTGCCGAAGTCAACGCCGAGCAGGAAGGCGAACCCAGGAGCCCCCCCTTCCTCGTTCAAAATCATCGCCATATCCCTTCCTGCAGGAAGGAATTTTTCGATATACTCCTTTTGGGCGAGCATCTTTTTTATGTCCAGGAAATTATATATCGGCTCGATAGCCTTGCCCATCACTGTAAAAAGGACATTATCTGTCTCCTGTTTTTCCGAAATGATTACTATGTCGCCGGTAAAACCGGCGACGATATTCTTCTGCAGACCATGCTCCATCCCGGCGATAACACCGTTGCCGAGGGTCATAATAAGGGAGCCTAAAAATATGATTATTCCTATTATGATGCTTTTCCCCTTATGCCTCAGAATATTCCGCCATGCTATCTTTAAAATTAATTCCATTCCGTTAATCCCTCAAAATCCTATGCGTAATCTGTATTCTATTAGACCTCATAATATATTATTTAAGACTGCGAATCAATCCTTACCTTTGTGACATAAATCACACAAAAAAATGCCGAAAAACTCTTGACAAAATGTTTTCTGGTGGTATATTTTCACTATTGGTTAAAAGGATTATTTCCCTTACTGTTATTTCAACAGTCTTGTGTTGAAATAAAAGAGGAAAAGGAGGGTTTATGAAAAGATTAATTTCTCTATTTCTCTCCATTGGAATGCTCATTTCAGCCCTGATACCCCTGACTGATTCTATCAGGGGCATTCAGGGGCTTGCTTTCGCAGAGGAGAGAAGCGTTACCATAAAGCCGAAGGAAAAGAGGGATTTGGCAGTAGAGGTGAAGAAGGGGTTAGACCCTGCATTGCCGGATGCAAGATACTATGCCCTCATTATCGGCAACAATAACTACAAGCATCTCCAGAAGCTGAAGACTGCTGTAAACGATGCAAAGGATGTAGAGAGGATATTAAAGAGCCTCTACGGATTCGAGACAAAACTACTCATAGATGCGCCAAGAAAGGAGATACTTACCGCTGTAAACGATTTCAGGAAAAAACTTAGCTCAAAAGACAATCTTCTCGTCTACTATGCAGGACACGGAGAATACGACAAGACAGCGGACAGGGCATACTGGCTTCCAGTGGATGCCCAGAGGGATGACCCTGTGGACTGGATTAGCGCAACGGATATAACCGACAATATAAAGCGTATTGCATCGAGGCATATACTCATAGTTTCGGATTCCTGCTATTCGGGGACGCTATCGAGGGCTGCTGCAGGAGATATTTCTACAAAGGGAGGCAGAGATGAATTTATAAAAAAGATGATTGAAAGGTCATCGAGGACACTCATGGCGAGCGGAGGGAATGAGCCTGTGGCAGACGAAGGCGGAGGCAATAACTCTGTCTTTGCAGCAGCATTCTTAAAGGCGCTTAATGAAGCGGATAAGCCGTTGTTTACAGCAGAAGAGCTCTTTCACGGCAGGGTAAAGATAATTGTAGCAGGCAAATCAGAGCAGGTGCCGGAGTATAATGACATAAGGAACTCGGGGCATGAAGGAGGGGATTTTGTATTCAGGCTGGCAAAATTGGGCGATATTGGCTCTGCGGCGATTTCAACGGATATTCCCGAAATAAAGGTCAAGGATGCTCCAAAATCGGATTTCTCCCTCGAAGATTTGGATAAGAAGGCTAAACAGATTGAAGATAATAAAGCTGCATGGGGCAATACACTTAATAAGATGCAGAGTGCATTCAATCAAGTGGCAGAATATCAAAAGAGGGATATAGAGAAAGACCTAAAGATAGCCGCATGGAGCAAATTCTTAAATTCCTTCACAGAAGATAACCCCTATTCGAGCGAAGACGAGAGCATGAGGCAGAAGGCAAGACAGGAAATCGAGAAATGGCAGAAAGTTGCAATGGCAACTGGAGTGATAGCATCGGATAGAGACACTGTTACAGGAATGGAAATTATCTTTATAAGAGGCGGGTGTTTCCAGATGGGCGATACTTATGGAGATGGAGAGAGTGATGAAAAACCTATTCATGAAGTATGCGTTGATGATTTTTATATAGGGAAATATGAGGTAACGAATGAGCAGTTCAGGAAGTTTCGTCCTGACCATAACAGCGGAGACTATGAAGGTTTTTCGCTTAATGATGACAATCAGCCTGTTGTGAAGGTCTCTTATGAGGATGCAATATCTTATGCGAGATGGCTTTCTGAAAAGACAGGAAAGAAATATCGCTTGCCGACAGAAGCTGAATGGGAATATGCAGCGAGGGGAGGGATGAGGAATAGGAACTATTGGGGGGATAATAAGGATGATGCCTGTAAATATGCGAATGTGCATGACAGGACATCAAAAAGCAAATTCAGTGATTGGACATGGGAGAATCATAACTGTGATGATGGTTATGCAGT
>JACQEW010000333.1 GCA_016200365.1 Nitrospinota bacterium | reverse complement strand
CTCTTTAGGTGTGAGATTATTTCATCAAAACTTTCAGGTATCAAAGGAAATTATTAAATACACTTATTTAACGCAAAGTCGCAAAGAAAATCGCAAAGACGCAAAGAATAAAAATGGTTTAATTCTTTGCACCCTTTGCGTCTTTGTTTTAATCTTTGCATCTTTGCGTTAAATCAGGTTTTTGTTCTTGTGTGGTTTGGCAGAGGCATTATTTGAATTAAGACATGCTGCAGATTGAGGCTATATCTTTTTTAGGGAGGCGTGTTTCAAGGCGAGCTTCTTTTTTCCTGCATTTCTGAAAAAGATTGTCAGCTTTGTATTCTCTCCTGAACCTTCCTTTTGCAGAACAACCCCGCTGCCAAATTGTGGATGGGCGACCTTTGAGCCGACAGAAAAAGGAGTTAGTGAGTTAGTGAGTTTAGGAGTTAATGAGTTATTATGATTTCTGTATTCCGGCTCCCGACTCCTTAACTCATCAACTCCATAACTCATCAACTCTCCTGGAATATCCTTTATAAATTCAGAGGGCGGATTATACATCTCCTGCCCGTATATCCTCCTCTTCTCAGCATTGACGAGAAAAAGCCTCTCCTTTGCGCGGGTTATGCCCACATAGCAGAGCCTCCTCTCCTCTTCCATTTCTGCGGGATCGTCAAGAGAGCTTATATGCGGAAATATACGCCCCTCCATTCCTGTGATAAAGACCGCAGGGAATTCCAGTCCCTTTGATATATGGAGGGTCATCAGAGATACGGAGCCGCTCGTATCGGATATAGAATCTGCATCCGAGACAAGGGCTGACTGGTCGAGGAAGCCTGCAATACTCTTATCCTCCGTCCGTTCTTCATATTCTTCGGCAGCGGTGATTAACTCCTTCAGGTTTTCTATCCTGTCCTCCGCCTCATCCGTCCCCTCTTTTTTCAGCATTTCCAAATAGCCTGTAATCTCAACCGCCTCTTTAATAACTGCCGAGGCAGTATCGCTTGTAATAATTGCTTCAAGTTTTTTGAAAATATTATAAAATTCTTTTAATCCATGACTCCTGGCTCCCGACTCCTGACTCCCACCTCTAACTGCTTCTACATAATTGATTCCCTTCGATTTCGCATATTCCGTGAGTCTTTCGACAGTTGCATTCCCGATGCCTCTCGCAGGCACATTGATTATTCTTTTAAAGCTTACCGAGTCATTCGGGTTTATAACGATTTTCAGGTAGGCGAGTATGTCTTTTATCTCTTTCCTGTCGAAGAATTTCAGCCCGCCGTAGATTCTATAAGGTATACCATCTCTCCTCAGGGCATCTTCCAATACCCTCGATTGTGCATTAGTTCTGTAAAATACGGCAATATCTTTATAGGGGACACGCTCCTTTTGATGAAGCTCCCTGACCTTTGAGGTAATGAACCCTGATTCATCATGCTCATCCGATGCCCTGTAGTAAAATATCCTCTCGCCTCTGTTCTTCCTCGTCCAGAGCCTCTTTTCTTTTCTGTACATATTCTTACTGACCACAGCCCATGCAGCATCGAGTATGGTCTGTGTCGAGCGGTAGTTCTCCTCGAGCTTTATCACCTTTGCATCAGGATAATCTCTCTCGAATTCCATGATATTTCTTATTGTCGCCCCTCTCCACTGATAGATGCACTGGTCGTCATCGCCCACAACGCAGATATTCCTGTGTCCCGAAGATAGAAGCTGGACGAGTCTGTATTGGGAGCGGTTTGTATCCTGATACTCGTCCACCATCAGATATTTGAAGCGGTTTCTGTAATTATCGAGGACAACAGGCTCGCCTTCAAAAAGTAATGTTGTCTTCATTAAAAGGTCGTCAAAATCCAGTGCATTACTCTCCTTCAGACTTTTTAGATAAAGGGCATAAATATCGTTTACAACCTCCTGTATTTTATTTTCCGGATGCTGTATTTTGTCCATCAGCTCGCTCTTTAAGCTGCTTATGCTCCCTGCTATTGATTTCGGAGAATATCGCTCATCGGATATATCCATCTCCTTCATGCACACCTTTATTAATGAAAGGCTGTCATTTGCATCATAGACGATAAAATCTCTTTTGTAGCCGAGCCTGTCAATATTCTTTCGGAGAATTCTGAGGCATGCGGAATGGAATGTGCTGACCCATAATCTCCCCATATTGGGGGGATTTAAGCCTTTTAATAAGGACATTACCCTGTTCTTCATTTCATCCGCCGCCTTATTTGTAAAGGTGAGTGCGATTATGTTCTCGGTAGATGCAAGGTTTTTTTCAATCAGATAGGAAATCCGGTGGGTGATAACCTTTGTCTTGCCCGAGCCTGCCCCTGCCAATATCAGGAGCGGACCTTCTGTATGCTCTACTGCCTCTCTCTGCTGCGGATTCAATCCGTTAGATTCGCTTCGCTCACTACAAGTATAGATTTGCATTATATAATATAAAACCTATTGGACACAGATTATCGCAGAAAAAGAAGATTTGCGCTGATAAAAATATAAATTTTTAATCTGTGTTAATCCGCAGTTTCTGCGTCATCTGTATTCTATATATTTTCATTAATAGCAGATTTGTTTGTGTATGTCAAAAAGATATTATCTGGGATATAATAGAGGTTCTCGTAAAAAGTCAAAACAAAATTAGCCCTTACAACAATGATAATCCGTTTACCCTTATGGCTAATTTTTGACTTTTTACGAGAT
>JACQEW010000339.1 GCA_016200365.1 Nitrospinota bacterium | reverse complement strand
GGATTATTTCTTTATTGTCAATCATTGGAAGGGCGAGATTAAAATCTATTTTTCCCCTGAACCAGCGGCTGATTTCTTCCGGATTGGAGTCTGTTATATCGAGGGGAAGGGAGCCTCTCAAATAACTGAGATGCTCCATCACAGAGGCAGAGGCTATATCGGGGAGGCTTTTTTTATTATTTAAGAGATAAAAAATCGCCCCTCCGGCAATGAAAATAAAAAGGATAAATCCTGCTGCAATAAAAGATCTGCGATGAGGAATAGAGGTATCTCTCTTATCAATTCCTTCCTTTATCTTTTCTTCAAGGTTAGGCGGAGGATTGGAGATTTTGAGATTTTTTATTTTTGCCAGAAAGGTTCTTTCTTTCTCTACGATTTTTTTACACTCAGGACACCCCTCTAAATGCCCATAAACAAGCAGGGTCTCCTTTGTCCCCAACTCGCCGTCAATATAAGGATAAAGGTATCTCTTTATTTCACTGCACTTATCCATTTTTTAATCTCTCCCTTTTCCTTTTTCATCAGAATCCGTTTAAGCAGTCTCCTTCCCCTGTAAAGCCTTGACATAACCGTCCCTTCGGGACATCCCATAATCTCCCCTATCTCCCTGTAGGTCAATCCCTCTATATCCCTTAGAGTTACCGGTAAACGGTATTCGATGGGGAGACCGGCTATTGCATCTCGTATCTCCTCTGATGTGATAGATGGCAAGATAGAGTCTATTAAAGTGTCATCAGGGGCAGGGTAGAGAGACGGCTGGTTATCCAGTCCCACCAATACGGGTCTTGACCTCTCCTTCCTGAACCGGTCTATACAGAGATTTTTCATAATGGTAAAGAGCCATGCCTTGCAGTTAGAGCCTTTTTTGAACTGGTGAAACTGCTCATAGGACTTGAGGATAGTCTCCTGAACCATATCCTCCGACTCTGAAGGGTCTTTAAGCATACCGAGCGCAAAGGAGTAGAGGCTTGAAAGATTTGACAGGGCAAGGTCTTCAAATTCCTTTTTCTTTTCCATTGTATATATATTATACGAAATAAAAGAGATTTTATTCCAAAAATTTTTGGGAATAAATCCTTTATTTTTCGTTTTTATAAATAAGTAAATTAGATTCTTCGCTCCGCTCAGAATGACACTTCTGCTGTTGCTTGTCATTCTGAGGGCGAAGCCCGAAGAATCTCGGTTTAAATTTCCCGTACATCAAGACAAGGGAGGAGGTGATGGAATTTAAGTTGGGTGTTCGTTTCGCTCACATTAACTTATTTTAAAAAGGAGGCATGTATGAGAGGTTTGTTTAGAAAGACTTGTCTTTTATTTGTTATAGCAGGGTTGGCAATTGTGTTTTTTAGGATAGATTCAATAGCAGCAGAATACAAGATAGTAATCCCCCTTGGACTGCCTGCTGACTATGAAATCCCGAAGGATAACCCCATGACCCCTGAAAAAGTGGAGTTAGGGAGGCTGCTCTATTTTGACAAAAGGCTCTCTGTGGATGATACTGTAGCCTGTGCATCGTGTCATAGTCCTGATTTCGGTTTTACCGATGGGAAACCTGTCTCTGCAGGTGTCGGGAGCCTTAAAGGCGGAAGGAGCGCTCCTACTGTAATAAATAGATTGTATAGCAAAGCGCAATTCTGGGATGGAAGGGCAGGCTCGCTCGAGGAGCAGGCAGCAGGACCTATAGTAAATCCTATAGAAATGGGAATGCCGTCACATCCTATGGTTGTCAACAAACTGAATACAATAGACGGATACAGGAAATTATTTAAAAAGGTGTTTGGCTCTGAGGAGATAACCCTTGATAAAATAACAAAAGCCATTGCAGCCTTTGAAAGGACAGTTCTCTCAGGTAATTCCCCCTTTGACAGGCGGAAGTTTAAGGTAGATATGGATGCAATGACCGAATCGCAGCTCAGAGGACAGGAGATTTTCATGGGAAAGGCTAGCTGCACCTCCTGTCATGCAGGGTTTAATTTTACCGACGAATCGTTCCATAATGTCGGTGTCGGAATGGATAAAGCAAAGCAGGATCTTGGCAGATATGATGTAACAAAAAAAGAGGAGGATAAGGGCAAGTTCAAGACCACTACACTGAGGGATGTTGAGAGAACCGCTCCCTATATGCATGACGGCAGTTTCAAGACCCTCGAGGATGTAGTAGAATTCTATAACAAAGGCGGTGTCAAGAATCCTCAACTGGATAAGGATATAAAGCCCCTAAATCTAACACCGCAGGAAAAGAAAGATTTGGTAGAATTCTTAAAAGCCCTTAACGGCGAGCCGTGGCAGAATCTTATCTCTCCTATGGCATTCCCTTACTGATGATTTTCACAGGGTAAGCTCGGAGGGACATTTTCTCTCCGGGCTTACCTGAAATCCACAAAATTTCAGCTTGACAAAAAATTTATTGGTGTTATGATTTTTAGAAAGATAACACTCAAGAAATCAGATTGAAGTTATTACTTATGGCAATTACAAGGTTCGGAATATCTCTTGACGACGGGCTTTTAAAAAGATTCGACAGGCTTATCTCGGAAAAGGGGTATGCAAACAGGAGCGAGGCTATCCGCGACCTCATTAGAGACAGCCTTGTAAAAGATGAATGGGAGGAGGGGACAAAGGAGACTGTAGGCACCATTACGCTCGTATATTCGCATCATACAAGGGAGCTTCCCGATACCCTCGCCGACCTCCAGCACCACTTCTATACATCAATCGTATCTGCCATGCATGTCCATCTCGATAAGCATAACTGCCTCGAGGTTCTTGTAGTCAGGGGTAGGGCAAGGGATATAAAAAAGATTGCCGACAGACTAATCGGGACAAAGGGGGTGAAGCATGGGAAACTTTCGGTAACAACTACAGGGAGGGAGATGACCTAAAAATTTTTACATGGTGGTAGCACGAAAATTAAAATGATGTTATTGTCAAAAATAGGAGCAAAAATCTGATTAATCCACAGATTTCGCAGATTACCGTAGATTAAAACAAAATATATTTTTAAAAAATCTGTGAAATCTGCGTAATCTGCGGAATATATAATTTTTTTGCATCAAAAATCTGTCCAAAGGGATGGTAATTATGCACATACCTGACGGTTATCTTGGTCCCCAGACCTATGGGGCATTGTATGGAGTGATGCTCCCTATCTGGTATTGGGCGTCGAGGAAGGTGAAGGAGGCACTGAAATCCAGACAGGCTCCTCTCCTTGCCCTTGCCTCAGCCTTTTCTTTCATTATTATGATGTTTAATGTCCCTGCCCCCGGCGGCTCGACAGGTCATGCAGTAGGAGGGGCATTAATTGCCATAGTCCTTGGTCCATGGCAGGCACTTATGGCGATTACCGTCGCATTGGTCATCCAGTCCCTCCTCTTTGGTGATGGAGGTGTTACTGCCATTGGCGCCAATTGTTTTAATATGGCATTTGTCATGCCCTTTACAGCCTATTTTATTTATTGGCTGACACGGGGTAATGCCGCGGCTTCAAGCAAACGGAGTCTGATTGCAGGTTTTATTGCAGGCTATGTCTCTTTAAATATTGCCGCCATCCTTACTGCAGTGGAATTTGGCATCCAGCCTTTCATTGCCAGAGGAGCAGACGGCGCTCCACTTTATTGTCCATATCCTTTGAGTGTTACTGTTCCTGTGATGGCTTTTGAGCATCTC
>JACQEW010000338.1 GCA_016200365.1 Nitrospinota bacterium | reverse complement strand
GAACACGAATTACACGAATCAACGAATAGCACGAATAAAAACTAATTTATTTTTGCTTTATTAATTTGTGTAATTCGTCCATTCGTGCAATTCGTGTTCAAGTCTTTTGTTCTTTTTGGTTGTGGCGAAAGCCACGCTGTGTTCTCTGTGAACTCTGTGGCAAATTTTTTATAATTTCATACATCGATGAAAGGAATTAATGCGGATAAAAATATTTTGGAAGATGTCCTTCTCGAATACATCTATGGCAGTCCTGCTCGGCTTAAACCTCCCGGGCTTAATATCATGGCATCAAATGTGGCAAGGCTCTCCGGTCTTTTTACAAAAGGACGGGAGAGCCTTCCAAAGAGCTATCTGAAAGATAAAAATCTGAGAAGTGCATACATCTTATATTTCCTTCCTTCAAATCTGTATAAAATCCATTTGCCGCTGAAAGAATTATCACTTCATCCCGAAAAACCTTTATTAAAGGAGAGGCTGAAGATTCTCGACATCGGCTCTGGTCCTGGAACGGTTGTCCTTGGAGTCATGGATTTCTTTACAAGACAGGCGTCCCCCCCTTTTCTTGAGTTTACTGCTGTGGATGCTGTTGAAGGTAATCTCAGGGATGCGGGGGAACTATTTAAGTTATACAAAGACAAAAGCATGGCAAGCGCCTCCTTAAAGACCGGTAGATTAAATATTGAAAACCCTGAGACCATCCCTGAAGGGCATTTTGACATCATAATAGTCTCAAATCTACTCAACGAGTTGTTCTATGACGATGCAATTGCAAAAAGAGTTGATATATTGATAAAATTGATGAGCCAAACGATGTCAGAAGATGGAAGCTGTATCATCATAGAGCCTGCCCTCTGGGAGACTTCAAGGGAAATGCTTGAGGTTAGAGACGGACTTTTAAAGCAGGGTCTTAATATTTACCCCCACACACAGAAAGCCCCAAATCATTATAAAAACCCCTCTCCTTCAAGAGTTGGTGTTGGGGTTTACTCTCCCTGCCTTATCTGCGAACCTTGCCCTGCCTTGATAAACCCTAAGGACTGGTGTCATGAAGACATGCCATGGACACCGCCGCCTTTAATTAAAGAAATAGACAAACTCACAGGCTTGAGAAAGGATTCCCTGAAGTTCTCTTACCTCGTATTGAGAAAAGACAACCTTTCCTTATCCGATATATACGGGAAAGAATCTTTCAGGGTGGTCAGCGAGCCCCTTATCTCAAAGGGAAAGATTGAGTTTTATATCTGCGGTAAAGGAGAAAGAAAACTTATTACAAGACTTGATAAGGATAAGACAACTCTGAATAAAGCATTTAATGAGCTCAATCGCGGTAATGTCGTCTGTTTCGAACATCTGTCGGATGAAGGCAAGAGATTCAGGCTGGGGAAAGATACAGGGGTGTTCTTAAAAAAACCAGATAGCTAAGTTAATTAAACTTTGAGTCAATATTATCCTTAATTCTTTGAGCTTGGCTATAAGCTTTTTCTGCAAGGCTTTTAGTAATATCCTTTTTAATTTCGTAATCTGCTTTTTCTCTATCTTTTTTTAAATCGAAAATTTGATTCCCTATTTTATTGAGAAGATTATCATTTTCTGTCTTTAATGTTTTTATAAACCTCGAATGGTTTTTTACTATCTCTTCAAATACAGAATCACCTTTAAAATGAACATATTTACTTGCTGCATATAGATAAACCCCATAATACGCCCTGCTTATAGCAGTTCTTATTTTAATCTCGCTATCTTTCCCTTCATCTAAAAGCTCTCTTGCAAAAACTAAGTAATCTAATGGATTTATCATTAATCAATATCTAAATGAAATGTAATTTTTGAAGCATATTTTTTTTCAACCGTGGTTATGAATTTTTCTTGAAGGTCATCAAATTTATCAAGGATACTATTAATCTCGTCGGGGGATATACTCTTAGGTCTGATGGAAATATTTAAAAATTTATACTGGGTTTCTTCTGGGTCAATATATAGCTCAGTTTTTACCTCAGCATTTTTGAAAATTTTGGCTATCAAAGTATGTGCAGTATTAATTGCTGCATCAAGGTAATATTCAGAAATGAACTTTTCTTTTTCGGTTTTATCAACTACTATTCCAAATACCTCCTCCTGTAGCGATATAAATGCTTTTGGGTAATCAATTTTTCTCTGGTGAAAATCTTCTATATCATAATCATAGGTTGAGGGAACTCCTTTAACTATCAAACAGTTGTGTAGCCATTTAATTCTTTCATTGAAGGCATCAGAAAAATCTTTATCATTATATTTATTAATAGCAGAAGTGTTTTTGTGGGTCTGGATAACTCCTGTAGAAAAAATCGAAATTTTATTTAAAGACATTTGTTGTTCCATTTTATATTTTTAGAATATTTCTTTTAGAGCATTCTGAAACTTATTATTGATACTGTCTAAATTTTCACTAAAATAACTAATTTTTCTCTTTTCATTCATTATGTCTCTAATCTCAACATTATAATTTAATGTAAAAATATTGCCTTTTAGATTGATATTTACTCTTGTAATTGATTCTTCACTATTTATAAGCTCCCATGATAAATAATCTATTATAGAATTTTTTGAGTATTTTATTTTTGAACTATAAATAAATTCATTTGTATTGAAAACTGTTAGAAGATAATCTTTATTATTAAGATTGCTGATAGCTTTTTCATTTGCCCTTTCTATCTTAACATTAAAATTTGCTCCCATAACGAATATAGGTGTAAATGCTAATATATTTAGATATGTTTCCATCACATTTATAATTTTAGTATCTTTAAAAGCATGTGGTTCTTTCTCCATTATTTGAAATTTTTCAAGTTCCATCAGAAAGGAAATATTGCCAAATTCTAAGTTTGAAACTATAGGTGACATCTGTCCTTTCGGTGTCTGGTTGGGTATAAATGTAAACTTGCAATTATTCCAGAGAAAATCTGGAGTTAAAATTGCAGGATTAAAATTACCCAAAGTTATTATGCTAATAAAATTGTTCTTTATTTCCATTAGGAATGAATTTTATCAAATAATCTCTTTATTTTCTACAATAAAATGTTTTTTTTTAAAACGACATTGAAATGGCAACTGAAATATTTTGCAATTTTAAGACTTAATATGATATAGTAATGGTCATAATTCTAACTTATTTTTTATAGGGAGGTTTTTAAGATGAAAAATATATTTTTTAAAACAGCTTCAAGGGTGACATTGGCTATCTTCATTTTAACATCGAGCATACTCTTTGCGAGATATATATCGGGGTATGTCGATAAAAAACTTTTGTCTCCGTCGGATGGCTTCATGGTGGAGCCTGTAAAGGCTGCTGCCGGCAGCGTCCCGTCAATGCCGCCAGGCAGCAATTTTGTGGACATTGTTAAAGAGGAAAAGCCTGCTGTCGTAAATATCTATACAGCCCAGGTAGTAAAACAGCATGGAAGAAAGGGATTAAGACCGCCTGCACCTTTACCATTTGGTGAGGAAGACCCATTCAAAGATTTTTTTGATAAATTCTTTGGCGAGATTCCGCCGCAGGAGATTCCAAGACAGAGTCTAGGCTCAGGCTTCATCATTGATAAGGATGGTTATATCCTTACGAATAATCATGTTATCGAGAGGGCGGATAAGATAAAGGTTACTCTCGGAAACGGGAAAGAATATGATGCAAAGGTCATAGGGACGGACCAGAAGACCGATATCGCCCTTATAAAGATAGATACGAAAGAAGAACTCCCCGTGGTAAGAACAGGAGATTCCGATATGCTTGAGGTGGGGGAATGGGTAATTGCCATAGGTAATCCCTTTGGTGTCGGACAGAGCGTTACTGCCGGTATAGTAAGCGCAAAGGCGAGGAATATTGGGGCCGGACCCTATGATGATTTTATTCAAACCGATGCCTCGATAAATCCCGGCAACAGCGGCGGTCCCCTCATAAACACGAAGGGTGAGGTTGTTGGTATAAACACCGCCATATTTACTGCAGGCGGCGCGCAGGGGAATATCGGTTTAGGATTCGCTATACCGATAAATGTTGCGAAGTCAATCGTAAAGGAGTTAAAAGAAAAAGGGAGCGTTACAAGGGGGTGGCTCGGCGTGATGATCCAGAAGATTACGCCCGATATAGCAAAATCATTCGGTTTATCCGAGAGCGAGGGAGCTCTCGTCGGCGATGTGGTTAAAGGGAGTCCTGCCGATAAGATAGGAATTAAGAGGGGAGATGTAATTATAGAGTTTGACGGCAAGAAAATAAAGAGCGTTGAGGATCTGCCCAAACTTGTTGCTGTTACAAGACCCGATACAAAGACAAAGATGATTGTTATAAGAGACGGAGGGAGAAAAGAGCTCACTGTAACAATCGGGACTCTGAAAGAGGAAAAAGAGGTAGTCGAGGCTAAGGCAGAAGAGAACATGGGTCTCTCCGTCCAGAATATAACCCCTGAGATTGCCCAGCAGTTGAATCTCGATACCACAGAAGGCGTTGTTGTAATGGATATAAATCCTTCAAGTCCTGCTTATGCTGCAGGAGTAAGGCGGGGACAGGTGATAATCGAGATAAATAGAAAAGAGATAAAGGGTATTGAAGATTATAAAAAGGCAGCAGCGAAGATAAAGGGTGGTGATGTAGTAACCCTTTATATAAAAGACGGAAAAGGTGGAAAATATTTTTCCTTTACACTGCCGAAGGAATAAAGAGACAGAGGTAAGAAGCAAGAGGCAAGAAGTAAGAAGACGGAAGTTTTTTTCTTGTTTCTTGTTTTTTGCTTCTTGCTTCTTGCTTCTCCCCGCTGTTCATGCCCAGGAAAGAAGGACACCTGTTGTCATTGCAGTAGAAAAGGTAAGTCCCGCCGTCGTGAATATAAATACCGAAGAGGTGATACGCCAGAGGGTAAACCCTTTTTCAGATTCCGGAGACGAGTTTTTCGACCGCTTTTTTCAAGACTTCTTCCCCCCGCAGGATTATAAAAGACAGAGCCTCGGCTCGGGTGTCATAATAGATACTAAAGGCTATATACTCACCAACGAGCATGTCGTATCGAGGGCATCAACGATAAAGGTTACATTAAGCGACAACAGGGAATTTGACGCCCAGCTCATAGGTGCAGACCCCAGATCCGACCTGGCGATTATAAAAATTATCTCCGATAAACCTCTGCCTTATGCACGGATGGGGGCATCTGCCGATATTATGATAGGAGAGACAGTCATCGCCATCGGCAACCCATTTGGTCTGTCCCATACCGTTACCACAGGCATAATAAGCGCCGTAAATAGAAGCATTAAGGGCGAAAGCGGCAGGATATACTCCGATTTTATACAGATTGACGCCTCCATAAATCCGGGGAACAGCGGTGGTCCGTTATTGAATATAAGCGGCGAGGTTATAGGAATAAATACCGCAATCTATCAGAAGGCGGAAGGCATAGGTTTCGCCATACCCATAGACAGGGCAAAGAGGATAATCAACGACCTCATTAAATACGGCGAGGTTCACGAGGCATGGCTCGGTATATTCGTTCAGAAACTTACGCCTCCGATAGCAAAGTCTTTCGGTTATCCCAGCAGCAGGGGAGTTATCATATCAAAAATATTTAAGGGGGGACCGTCGGATAGGGCAGGACTGAGGCGCGGTGATATTATAACATCCGTCGGGAAAAAAGAGGTAAAGACAATCGCCGACTATTATGACCTTATTTACGGATACGGACATGGCGACAGGATAGATATTACCGTATTCAGAGAGGGGGAGAGGATTACCGTTAATCTCGCCGCACAGAGGATACCTGAAGAACTGTCGGATGAGATTGCAAGGGAATGGCTCGGCATATCGGTAGAAGAGATAAGCGATAAGACAGCTAAAAAATATCAACTTTTTACAACCTCCGGCGTCCTGATTACAGGGGTGGAAAAGGGGGGCGCTGCGGGAAGGATAGGCATAGAGCCGGGGGATATATTAAGGCAGATAAACCAGTCTAAGATTGAAAATCTCAAGGATTTTAAAAAGTCGGTAATATCGGCAAGAAAAGGGAGCAGCGTTTTAATGTTGATACAAAGAGGGAGATACGGCTATTATGTAACGGTAGAGCCGTAATTTGACCTGTAGGGCAAGGCTTCGGGGCACCCACGAAGCGGGTCGTGCAATAACCCTGATTTAATCAGGAGTTGAAGGGGAGGTTTGAGTTGAGAAAATGAAGATAATTTCTGAATCGGATATTATCAAAGAAATAGCCAGACGGCTTGACGAAGCAGGAATCTCCTATATGGTTACAGGCTCAATTGCAACAAACTTTTATACCGTGCCGAGGATGACAAGGGATATAGATATTGTTATAGGATTAAAAGAGGCTGATACAGATAGAGTGTATAACATTTTCGAAAAGGACTTTTATATAGATAAAGACATGGTTTTAGCAGCGATAAAAAGAGAAAGGATGTTCAATATAATTCATTATCATTCTGTTTTTAAAATAGATTTTATTGTTCGTAAAGATAATCCATATCGCATAGAAGAATTCATGAGAAGAAAAAAAATAATCTTTGAAGACACTGAACTTTATATTGCGGCGCCTGAGGATTTAATCCTCTCAAAATTATACTGGGCAAAGGAAACCATGTCTGAATTGCAACTGAACGATGTGAGAAATCTGTTCAAATCCGTAAATGATATTGATATGAATTATATAAAACAATGGGTGAATTATTTAGGGATTGATGAAATTTATAGGAAGGCAAGAGAATGAAGGACACGCATCCTGCAATAGAAGAACTATTTTTTAAAATGATAATGGAAAAGAGCGGCGAAGAGCGGCTTCAGATGGGTTTTGAGATGGATGAAGCAGCGAGAAGATTAGCAGCCGCCTCGCTATTGAATGAAAACCGTGAGGCATCGGAGCTGGATATTAGAATTGCTGTCTTTAACAGGTTTTATGAAATTGATTTATCACCTGAAATGAGACAAAAGGTTATCAAAAAAATGCAAGAATGGAACTTGAAGGTATGAAAATACAGTATCTGTAATTTCAGGAGGTGGGGTTATGAAAAGGATATTTGGATTTTTTTTAATGCCTGCAATTTTAATCGCACTGACAGGGTGTGCGACAATGACACCCTTGGGAAGCGCAGCAAAGGGGAGAGATATAAAAGAAGTGGAAGCCCTTTTAAATAAAGGCGCTGATGTAAATAAAGGAGATACACTGTTTGGTCTGATGCCATTAACTGAAGCAGTGTTTAATGACGCCCCTTTAGAGATAGTTCGTCTCTTGCTTGATAAAGGAGCTGATGTAAACACTAAAGCAAGTGCTGGCAGTGGGTGGAGCACTCTTACAGGGAAGCCTATACACTTCGCAGTTCATAACGGGAACGTGAATATGGTGAAACTCCTGCTTGACCGAGGAGCTGATGTTGGTGCTCTGGATTTTAACGGGAAGACTCCTTTACAAATAGCTCAGGAAAAAGGGTATACGGCTATCGCTCGCATGCTCAGAGAGGCGGAAGAAAAACAAAATAAGAATCTTTATGCAAAGGATGAAAAGCCGACCCCTTCTGCCCCTCCTGAAAAGCCTTCTGTTTCTACTCCCAAATCCGATGTTGACGAACTGCCTTCAATAAAGGCAAAGCCGAACAAAAATGCTTATGCAATTGTAATTGGCATTGAAAACTATCGTCAGAAATTGCCGAAGGCAGATTATGCGGTAGCTGATGCGAAGACAATGACAGAATATCTGACAAAGGTAATGGGGTATCCAGAGGAGAATGTTGTTACGCTCATAAATGACAGGGCATTAAAAAGCGATTTTGAAAAATACTTTGAAAAGTGGCTTTTTAACAATGTAGAAAAAGACGGTTTTGTGTTTATCTACTATTCAGGACACGGTGCGCCGAATGTGAAGACAGGGGATGCCTTCTTAGTGCCTTACGACGGAGACCCGTCATTCATTGACCAGACAGGCTACTCACTGAAAAGACTTTATGAAGCCCTCGGAAAACTCCCGGCAAAAGAAATCATCGTTGCCCTTGATTCGTGTTTTTCAGGCGCAGGCGGAAGGAGCGTAATTGCAAAAGGAGCAAGACCGCTTGTGATGACAATGGAAAGTTTAGCAATTCCATCAAAAGTAGCGGTCATTTCCGCCTCATCAGGAGACCAGATAAGCTCTACCTATGAAGAAAAAGGGCATGGGTTGTTCACATACTTTATGATGAAAGGTTTAAAGGGTGAAGGTGATACTAATGGAGACGGAAGAATAGAAATCGGAGAACTCTTTGAATATATCAAGCCGCAGGTGGAGCGGATAGCGAGAAAGGTATATAATAATGAACAGTTGCCTCAACTGATTGCACCAAAAGAAAAACAGGGGATATTTTTGAGGGAGTGATTAAAGGATAAATTTTGTGTAAAGAGGAATGAGTGAATATAGCTTATTCGGTAAATGGTGTTCCAATACGATTAACCTATGAAAGATGGTATCATATTATTGAAAGAAGCTAAAATAATTCAAACCTGTTTGGGATTATCATCTGACATAATCAAACTTCCTGTTGAGCATATATGGATTGATTATGATAAAGAGGCTG
>JACQEW010000345.1 GCA_016200365.1 Nitrospinota bacterium | reverse complement strand
GGGACAGATGAAATGAACGAAAATTCAGGGAATCTGTCTCTACTCTACTGTCCAAATTTTATTTTTCTCCCTTTCTCTTTCTTTCCCCATTTCTCCTTATGGTTTTTCTCTGTGTTTCCGTGTCTCTGTGGTTATTTTACGATTTTCAACTTTTTTACGAATGAACAGAACTTTTTGACCAATTTTCTGCTGACTTTTTTGCCTTTTTCTTGCCTTGCTTTTTTCCATAATTTGTATTATTTTGATGTATGATGGAAATTATAAAAAATTTGCCACAGATTTTCACAGATATACACAGATAAATAAAGTGTAAGTGAAAGTGAAAGTGAGAAGCAATAGATTCCTTACACTTACACTTGCACTTGCACTTCTGTTAAGTCTGCGTCCATCTGTGGCTAAAATTTTTCTTTTTTGATCTTGTGATAGATGCTATTTACAGATAACTCGCTGAAAAGCATAAAAGAAAAGGTAATCGCCAATCAAAGACTCTCCTTTGATGACGGGATTACACTGTTTAATTCCAATGACCTCCTCGGTATAGGTTATCTTGCCAATATTGTAAGGGAGAGAAAAAACGGGGACAGGGCGTATTTTATCAATAACCGCCATATCAACCACACGAATATCTGTATAAACAGGTGTCTATTTTGCGCATTCAGTAAGGATAAAGATGAAGACGGGGCTTATACGATGTCTGTCGAAGATGTCCTTTCAGCAGCAAGAGAGCAGAGGGGCATGGTGAGCGAGTTCCATATTGTAGGAGGACTCCATCCCGATTTGCCCTTTCAATATTATATAGATATGCTAAGTGTGCTTCACAGGGAATATCCCAAAGTTCACATACAGGGTTTTACTGCTGTAGAAATTGAGTATTTGTCAAAGATAGCAGGGCTGTCAATAAAAGATACCCTGATAAAACTAAGAGATGCCGGGCTCGGCTCTCTGCCCGGCGGAGGCGCAGAGGTTTTTGCAGAGAGGGTCAGGCAAAAAATATGTCCTAAAAAACTCAACGGCGGGGAGTGGCTGAATATACATCGGACTGCCCATAAAATAGGAATGCGGAGCAATGCCACCATGCTTTACGGTCATATCGAGACTATCGAAGAGAGGGTTGACCATTTACTAAAGCTAAGGGAGCTTCAGGATGAGACAGGCGGATTCATGGCATTTATCCCACTCTGCTTCCACCCAAAAAATACGGAGCTTGATTCAGTATCGAGGACAACAGGAAGCATGGATTTGAAGATGCTGGCGGTCTCACGGCTTATGCTCGACAATTTCCCGCATATAAAGGCATTCTGGATTATGGTCGGACCTAAACTTGCGCAGATTTCTCTATCCTTCGGGGTTGATGATATTGACGGGACCGTGGTGGAAGAAAGGATAACCCATTCTGCCGGGGCAGAGACAGACCAGTCGCTCCCAAAGGACGAATTGGCAGGGATGATTAGAGAAGCGGGGAGAGTTCCGGTAGAGAGGGATACACTGTATAATGCCATAACCTGAACAAGCAGGAAAAGAATTTAATATAACCGCTTGTTTCTAAAAAGCTTAAAATCGAAAAAGCTTGACAAAGCCCTCTTAAAGTAGTATATTACAACTAAATCTATTGAGGGAGTTATAAAATGTCAGCAGTAGGAAATATACCTGATATAAGACAAAATATAATAGAGACCGCCCACCAGCAGAGAAGAAGCGAAAGTGCCTCTGTTTACCGTGGAGAGAGAAGCGGAAGAGAGTTGGTAAAGGAAGGTTTTTCCAAATATGAAAATATAAGAGGCGCATTACGCTCGGCTGTAAAGGAAGATGCCCTCCGCAATATAAGGGGTCAAGACGAGACCAGAGCTGAGCAGGAGGCAAAGGCAAAGCAGGTAAAATTAAACCTTGCAAAAGAGCGGAGGCACGATACTATAAGAGAAAAATTTGTCGTAGAAGAAGGAAAGGGCACGGGTATAAGTATAGCTGCCTGATTAATTTTAGTAGGCTGAATCGCTTAATTCTTTAATTCTCCTCGACAGCAATTCAATCTCATTCTTCATTTCTCTTTTCCTCTTTTCAAGCCTTTCAAGTATTTTTATCTTTATCTCTTCCCTCGACATAGAGGTAGGCACCTTGAAATTTTCCAGCAGTATGTAAAGTCTCTTGCTTTCCTCATTTAACATTTCAAGCCTCATGCTGATACATTCGAGTTCGGTCTGTATATCTTTCATATGAAATTCGTAATAGTTCACCACGGATATTCACGGATAAATAAAGTGAAAGTGAAAGTGAAAGTGAGAAGCAATAGATTCCTTGCACTTACACTTACACTTTCACTCTTTTTTCTACTCCGTGATTTTTCGTGCCATTCTGTGGTGAGCCATTACACTCCCCTTACCCCTTTACCCCAGATATATTTATGAATCTGTAGATTTAAGCGGACATTCATATTATCCCTGGTCATCCATTCTGATAACTCCTTTGAATCCAGCATGCCGTAGGCAGGCGACAGCAAAACAGGGCACCTTTCAATGAGAGAATATCTTTTTATTATCTCCTTAGACCAGTTGTAGTCGTTTCTACTGCTTAAAACAAATTTTACCTCATCATTTTTGCTCAACTTACTTAGGTTTTCCCAGTTCATTTTCTCCGACATGCCGCTGTCGGGACACTTAATATCCATAATTATTTTAGCCCCTTGCCCCCTTGCCCCCTTGCCCCTGATTGAATCTTTCAGAGGCTTGACCCTTTTAATGTCAATACTTCCGTTTGTCTCAATTAGTACTTCTTTGTTTTTCCCAAGAAGGGTTTTAATCAGGGTATAAACGGCATCCTGAAGGAGCGGCTCGCCGCCTGTAATCTCGACCATACTGCTGTTATATTCGTCTACTCTCGAGATTATATCATCTATGGATAGATACTCACCGCCTTCATAAGCGTAAGCCGTATCGCAGTATCTGCATCTCAGATTGCATCCCGTGAGGCGGATAAATGTGCATGGAGTCCCTGCCAGCGTGGATTCGCCCTGAATACTTTTAAAAATCTCCGATATTTGCAACTGCATCTCTTAACCAATCCTTTCTTTCAATATATATTTTTTTGAAGCCGTTGTCAAAGATAACCTTTCCCGACTCAAGTCCGGCATCTGCCTTTACAGCAACCTTCAAACCGGTTTCGGATTCCAGTCTTTTTAAATTAGCCCTTCTCTGTCCTATGAAATTGGATAACTCGATGGATGAGGTGAAAAAAGTTCCATGTTTTAACTTCTGGCTTCTGGCTTCTGACTTCTGACTTCTATATATTGCATATCTCATCATATCATAGGCAATCTCCGATTCTATCAACTGCCTTAATGCAGGATGAAAGGGTCCATCTAAAATTACATCTTTTTCTATCAGAGATGATGTTGGCTGAAGCCCTATCCGTATTGCAGGGATATTATTAGT
>JACQEW010000344.1 GCA_016200365.1 Nitrospinota bacterium | reverse complement strand
TTTTAAAGGGGGGCAGGGGGGATTACTAAAACCAGAGATGTTTGCATCAGCAAAAATAGATGTAGGGCAAGGCTTTAGCCTTGTCGTGCCTGAATCAGCAGTTCAACGGGAGGGGGAGAATACGATTGTGTTTGTTGCAACACCCCCCTCACCTCAATCCTCTCCCCACAGGGTAGAGGAAGCAAATGGGTTCCCTCTCCCATCAGGGGAGAGGGCTGGGGTGAGGGGTGGTTTAATTTTTGAAAAGAGGGTTGTATCTCTTGGTTCCGATATAGATGGCTATCATCCTGTCATCTCAGGACTTAAAGAAGGAGAGAGGCTCGTTACAAAGGGCGCCTTTACACTTAAATCAGAGAGTCTAAAGGGATTGATGGAGGAGGATTAAATGATAGACAAACTTATTCACTTTTCCTTAAGAAATAAATTTCTCATTATGGCTGCTGTTTTTATTCTAATTGCCTTAGGTATCTATGCCTTTGAGAAACTCCCAATAGACGCATTTCCTGATGTAACCAGCATACAGGTGCAGGTTATTTCAAAGTCACCGGGCATGTCCCCTGTTGAGGTGGAACAACTAATAACCTTTCCATTAGAGGTGGAGTTTATGGGACTTCCCGGAAAGACAGAGCTCAGGTCAGTGACAAAACTTGGTCTTTCTGTAATTACAGTAGTCTTTGAGGATGGAACTGATATTTACTGGGCCCGTCAGATTGTGCTGGAGAGGTTGATACAGGCAAGGGAGAAACTCCCTAAAGGTATCGAGACAATCCTCGGTCCTATAGCAACAGGTCTTGGAGAGGTTTATCAGTATACATTAGAAAGAAGTCAGAAGCCAGAAGCCAGAAGCCAGAAAGAGAGGGAAGATGACCTCATGGAATTCAGGACACTTCAGGACTGGGTGGTGAGACCTATGCTCCGCACAGTCCCGGGTGTTGCTGATGTGAACAGTCTTGGAGGTTATCCCAAACAGTATCAGGTAATGGTTTACCCCGATCGTCTCAGAAAATATGACCTTACGCTTAGGCAGGTCTTTGAGGCAGTTGAAAGGAATAATGCCAATGTAGGGGGAGGATACATCCGCCACCAGCAGGAGAGTTACGCAATCCGTGGAATCGGGTTGATTAAAACGATTAAGGATATTGAGGAGATAGTTGTATCTTCAATAGATGGCACTCCAATATACCTCAGAGATGTGGCAGACATTCGGGTTGGCTCCCGCTACAGGCTGGGAGGTGTAACAGCCGATGGTAAGGGTGAAGCTGTAGAGGGTCTTGTCCTCATGCTGATGGGAGGAAACAGTCGGGAGATTGTTGCAAGTGTCAAAGAGCGGGTAAAGGAGGTTAATAATGTCCTTCCGGAAGGGGTGTCCATCAAGCCTTTCTACGACAGGACAGAATTGGTGGATCTTGCGCTTTCTACAATAGAAAATGCACTCATGGAAGGGGTTCTCCTTGTCGTTGTCGTCCTATACCTTTTTTTAAGAAATTTCCGAGGACCCCTGGTGGTGGTGCTGACCTTACCCCTTGCTGTCCTTTCCACTTTCATTATCATGGGCATGACAGGACTGACGGCAAACCTTATGACACTTGGCGGACTTGCCATATCCCTCGGTATGATTGCGGATGCAGCAATCATTCAGGTGGATAATGTCCAGAGACACCTCTCTGAAAAAGGTACAGAAAAACATACTGTTCTAACGGTTCTGGAATCTATCCTCGAGGTGATGAAGCCGGCCCTCTTCGGCGAGCTGATAATAGCCATTACCTTTATCCCCCTTATGACACTCCAGGGGATGGAGGGGAAGATGTTCAGCCCCCTCGCATTTACTGTGGTCATTGCTCTCCTTTCCTCTCTCATCCTTTCCATCTTTGTTGTCCCTGTCCTCTGCCTCATCTTTTTAAAGCCCACCGAAGAGAGAGAGAGTTTTATTGTAAGGGGGGCAATCTATATCTACAGACCGATTCTTTCCTTTGCAATAAAAAGGAGGTGGCTCATTCTTACCGCTGCCATATCCCTTTTTTCAGGGAGCCTTCTCCTCGTCCCTTTTATAGGAATGGAGTTTGTCCCTCAAATGGATGAAGGCTCTATTGTCATCAATATTATGAGGCTCCCCAGCATAGCCCTTGAAGACTCACTCAATATCTCAACCATTGTAGAGAGGGAATTGATGAAGTTCCCTGAGGTAAAGACCATTGTAAACAGGACAGGGACCGATGAGATAGGGACAGACCCGATGGGACCCGAGCTGTCGGATGTTTTTATTACCCTTCAGCCCCATGAAAAATGGCGGTTTAAAACAAAGGCAGAGCTTCAGGATAAGATGCGGGAGACAATAGAGAAGATACCAGGTATTGCCTTTGTCTTCTCCCAGCCTATCCAGATGAGGGTGGATGAGCTGGTTTCAGGTGTGAGGGCACAGATTGCAGTCAAGCTCTTTGGAGAGGATATGAAGACCCTTCAGGAGAAGGCGTCTCAGATTGCATCTGTCTTAAAAGGTGTAAGGGGAATTGCCGACCTGAGAGTTCAGCAGATTGCAGGGCAGTTTTACATGGAAATTCAGGCAAATCGCTCACGGATGGCAAGATATGGAATCAATGTAGCTGACCTGAATGAGGTTGTTGAGACAATCAGGATAGGAAAGATAGTCTCGGAGTTCATCGAGGGACAGAAACGATTCGGCATCGTGGTAAGACTCCCGGATGAGTGGAGTGGGAATGTAGAGGCAATTGGCAATCTCTTCGTGAGCGCCCCCAATGGGGCACGCATTCCCATGAAGGAGATTGCAGATATCAGAATAGTGGAGGGACCATCCAGTATAAACAGAGAGGAGGGTCAGAGGAGGATTGTTATAGAGGCGAATGTGGAGGGAAGGGATATTGGAAGTTTTGTAGCAGAGGGGCAGAGGCTGCTCTCTCAGAAGGTTAAGCTCCCGGTCGGCTATTACATTTCATGGGGTGGACAGTTTGAGAATCAGCAGAGGGCTATGAAAAGGCTATCCATCGTTGTTCCACTCTCCATTGCCCTTATCTTCTTCCTTCTCTTCTCAACTTTCAATTCGGTAAGATATGCCGCACTCATACTCCTGAATCTCCCGCTGGCGCTAATTGGCGGGATTTTTGGATTATGGGTTTCAGGGCAATACCTAAGTGTCCCTGCCTCTGTCGGTTTCATCGCACTCTTCGGAGTGGCAGTCTTAAACGGCATAGTCCTCGTCTCATACATTAATAAGCTTCGTGAGGAAGGCATGGGTGCAGAGGAGGCGGTTATCACAGGCTGTGAAAAGAGATTGAGACCCGTCCTCATGACAGCGGCGGTTACTATCCTGGGGCTTATCCCCCTCCTCTTTGCCACTGGTCCTGGTTCGGAGATACAGAAGCCGCTGGCAACGGTAGTCATTGGCGGTCTCATAACATCAACACTTTTAACACTCATTGTATTGCCAACCCTCTACGGATGGTTTGCAGAGAAGAGGGTGGAGTTTTAAATGAGAGGAGGTGATTTAAATGAAGGACAATGAAGACTTAATTGGACGCAGATTAACAGGATTGACAATGTCCCTTTAGTTGAAGTAGGGCAGGGCTTTAGCCCTGCAAATAACCCCCGACAGAAACAATCGGGGGCTGAAGGCTTGCCCTACAAGTTATTTATTGCCTTTACTATATTAAAATGTTTCAATCAAAAACTCATTTAAAGGAGGCCACTTCTATGGGTAAAAGATTAATCCTATTCAATGTATCTGTTGTAATATTTGCCATTTTGTTTTTCGGGTTTTTCCAAAATGTTGAGGCAAGACATCTGAAACTTTATGGTCCGGCAAGACCTGAGAAAGGTATTACATGGGTAACATATATAAATGACTATATCCCTTTTTCTTCTGTTCCAACGGCGACAGGAGATGTGGGAAATGTCATGTATCATGAAATTGAAATAGAGACAGGTATTAATGAACGCTGGTCACAGTCTATCTATTTTGATGGTGATAGCCAATCGGGAAGCCCTGTCGCAAGCGATAATAATTTCAGGGTCAACTTGATAAAGACTGAGTTTAATATCTCTGTTTTTGAAAGCAGGTATGTTGACCTTCGTGTGAATAACGAATGGGCATTTAAGTCAGGAAATTATACAGACCCTCTTTCACAGGAGAAATATTCGGATAGTATTGAGCTGAGGACAATATTTTCAAAGTCTATAGACTCATTCACTATTATTATCAGCCCGGGGTTTTTCTATAGATATACAGATGACCCCTTGGGACTAACTTATTTCTATGCAAATGCAATTCAGTATGGACTTTCAGATAAGGTTACACTTGGATTGGAGTTTCACGGAGATTTAGGAGAAATGAAGACGGCTTCCGAACAGTCCCATTATATCGTCCCGAATATTGATATCCAGTTACATGAAAAAGCGCTTCTGAGTATAGGTGTTGGGGTCGGGTTAAATGAACAAGCAGAAAAATATACATTCAGAAATTCATTACAGCTTAGTTATCAATGGTAATGGTAATTTTGTGGTAATTTTGTGCTTGCAATTCAAATAAAAGTGTTTATAATTGGGGGAGGTTAAAAATGAAAAAGATAGTCTTAAAAATATTAATAGCAAGTATAGTTTTATTCCCATTTTACGGATGTGCAACAATTGAGCCTTTAGCGAAGGGGGAGATAACACTGAGTGATGGGGAAAAGGTCTACCATGGGACATCCACCTCTGTTCGCCTTTCTTTTGTAAGAATAAAGTTGTCTGCAAAACAGGGCAAGCTTATCAACAGCCTTTACGGAAGGGAGATAAGCCATGAAGGAGATGTTATAACATACATCAGCGCAAAAAAGAGAAAAGAGCTTGCCGGAATATATGGCAACATTTTCCTGATACAGGGCGAGACTGAATATGGAAAGACCGATTTCATAATCTCCATTTCCGGCGGGAGGATTGATAAGATATCGAGCAGGGGGGACGGCAGGATTAATCAGGAATTTTTGCAGCAGTTTATAGGAAGAACCCTCTACAGCAGTTTTAAGGTAGCGTCAAGTCCGGCAGATTTGCTCGAAGACCCACATATTATCAAGCCTCTCGGTGAAGCCCCTAAGACGATAATCGCCGCTGTCGATGCCGTCAGAAAGGTATTGATATGGGGTGCAGCATTAAATTTAAGCAGGACACACTGATAATGGAGGGAAAGAGATGAGATATATATTGACTGTATTTCTAACGATTTGTTTTCTCTCATTACCACATTATGTCCTGGCAGATAAGAATCCACACGATTTTATTGACGACCAATCAAAATGTATAGATTGTCACAGGACAAAACCGGAAAGTCTTCCTGTCCCGGGAAAAATACAGGGTAATGTGGATTTTAAGATAGATTTTAATAATATGTGTAACAACTGCCACAGACATGAAGGGGGTAAAATGGGGCATCCAGTGGGCGTAAAACCAAAGGCAATTACTCCTGCGGATCTCCTTCTGGATGAAAATGGAAAACTCACATGCCTGACATGCCATAAGACACATATGGGGCACATTCATAAAAGAAAATCTCTAAGTATCTGTGGTGGACTATTTTCCAGCGGGGAGGAAAGAAGTTATTTTCTAAGGAGGGATAATTCTGAAGGCGACTTGTGTCTTGCCTGTCATGGATAGGAAATTATAAAAATCATAAGGAGAAGGGGAGAAGAAGATGGAGAAATGGGGATAAAAAAAAGAATAAAGACTTAATAGAACGCAGATGACACTGATTTAACGGATTTTCACTGATAGTAAAAGCTCAAAGTTCAAAGCTCAAGGCTCAAAGGGGCTTTCAGCTTTGAGCTTTCAGCCTTCAGCTTTTTTTCTAAAAATCTGTGTCAATCCGTCTAATCCGTGTCATCCGTGTTCTATATTGAATTTTTATTTTTCTCCTTTTCTCCCTTTTCTCCATTCTCCTTAATCTTTTTCTTTTGTTCTTTTTATGGAGGTAAATATGAAAGAGAAAATGGATGTAAAGAGGAGACAGCATTTTATTAAAAAGAGGTTTCAGGCAAGATTTATAGCTAAATTTATTCTCTTGATATTGCTGGGAAGTGCGGTGTCGGGGATTATCCTGTATGTTATGGCTGGCAGCAAACTCGGCGCCACTTATTATTCTGCCCATGTAAAAATAGAAAATACATGGGATATTCTTTTTCCTGCCATCGTAACGACAAATATCGTTACTGTTATCTTGATTTCCCTGGCGACGGTTTATATAACCCTGTTTGTGTCTCACAAGATTGCAGGTCCCCTTTTCAAATTCGAGAAGCTTATGAAAGAGGTTGGGGAGGGGAAATTGAATGTGAAGCCTTCTTTAAGGGAAGCGGATGAGCTGGTGGAGCTTTCAAATGCCTTTGGAGATATGCTAACCGGTCTGAACAATAAGATAAAAGAGATTAAAAAACATTCCCAAGCTGCAAGAACGACTCTGGATAAAATCTCGATTTCCGGAGGAGAGGAGGCAGTAAAAAAGGCGAAAGAAGAAATATGTAATTTGCAAAGAATACTGGAGCAGTTTCAAATAGAAGAACAAAAAACTTGATTTTCACCGCAGAGACGCAGAGACACAGAGAAAGACAAAATCCAAATTTCAAATGTCAAATCAAGCCCAAAATCCAAAATCCAAAAAGGTTTTTTGAGTTTTTGGGTTTTGAGCTTGGTTTGGCATTTGGATTTTGAAATTTGGATTTTGTCTTTCTCTGTGTTCTCTGTGGCTTATCAGGTTTTTGTTCCGACTTGTTCGGGTTAGGAGGCGGCTTATGATATGGTTTTACAACCTGAAAATATCCCGGAAACTGGCGATTGCATTTACAGCAGTAATTCTTATTCTGGCGTATATTGGATATGACGGCATCGTGAAGATGAGGGATGCTGTCAGAGCGTCAAAGAGTCTTTACGAAAACAGAATGGTGCCTGT
>JACQEW010000322.1 GCA_016200365.1 Nitrospinota bacterium | reverse complement strand
GGGTCGTGACCTTTGACCTTTGGATTTTGGATTTAGCTGTTATTATAACCTTTTCTCCCTTTTCTACCCCCAATTCCCTGCCGACGTCTTTATTTTTCATAAATATTTCCAGCAAGCCCCAACTGTTTAGTATGGAAGACGGTTTTAAGTCCCCGGCATCGGAGTAAGATTTGCAAAGGGGAGCGATAAAATCTTTTATTTTTATCTGAAAATCCCCCCTGCCCCCCTTTTCTAAAGGGGGGTGAGGGGGGATTAGTGTGGCCGGTATATTTGTTATCAGATTGCCGAATCTGTCAGTGTAGATAACCTCTCCCTGTATCTCGTTTTCCTCAAATCTCCCCTGACCCCTCTTTTTAAAAGAGGGGAACACCTTTGGCTCCGGGATATTCAGAATAACAGGGTCATTTACAGGCTTGCCGAACTCCGAAGGATTTACACCGGTGGAAAGATGGGCTGCAACACTTGCAAATATATCTCTCCCATGAAAGGTCTGACTTACAGATGATAGAAAAAATCTCTTTTCCGTAAGCTCGATTACCCTTGACTCAGGCTCGTTTTTAAAAATAAATGAAAATATACCATTATCGGGTCCTACAAAATATGTAGCAGGGCTAAAGCCCTGCCCTACGACCTCAACCAGTATTGGTCTCCTTATGCTGCCGACCCCGGGGTCTACTACACATAGATGTATGGTTCCCGGTGGAAAATATTTATAAGAAAAATTCAGGATGTAATAGGCATGAGCAATATTCTGAGGCTCAATCTGGTGGGAGATGTCAATAAATCTTACCGAGGGGTTTATCCCCAGCATCACCCCTTTCATTATGCCCACAAAAGGGTCGGAAAGACCAAAATCTGTGGTTAAAGTTATAACGCTGTTCATCCTGATAATTCACCAATTACCGCATTATCCGATATATCGGCTATTCTAACATCAACAAGTCTGTTCATTAACTCGTCTCCGCCAGATTCGCTTCGCTCTATGCAAGCTTTTAGTATAACCGGTATGTAATTATCTGTATATCCCTTGAGAAGCCCTGTCTCTTTATCCCTTGTATTTTCAATAAGAACTCTGCATACCTTCCCCATAAAGCCCTGTCTGAAGGCATTTGATTTTTCCCTTCCCAACTCTTTTATGATGGAATTTCTCTCCTTTTTTACATATTCGGGTATCTGTCCGTCATACCCGCAGGCATCTGTCCCTTCTCTTTGCGAGTAGGTGAACACATGGAGATAGCTCAAGGGTAATTCATTTATTAGTCTATAGGTATTCTTAAATTTATCCTCATCTTCGCCGGGGAAGCCTATTAGCACATCCGCACCAATACCCATGCCGGGTATTTCGTCCTTTAATTTCATTATGAGGTCTCTGTAAAAGGAAGATTTATAATTTCTCCTCATCTTTTTAAGTATCTCGTCATCCCCGCTCTGTAAAGGTATATGGAGGTGTCTGCATACCTTTACAGATTCCTTCATCACTGCTATAAGCCGTTCATTTATATCCGTGGGATTTATGGAGCTTAATCTGAGCCTCTCTATACCTTTTATATTCGTTAGCATCTCAACGATGTCTGACAGTTCTCTTGACGGGGAAAGGTCTGCCCCATAGCTTCCGAGGTTGACCCCTGTCAATACAATCTCCTTAAAACCTGCATCTGCCAGCTCCCTTGCCTGCATTAAAATATTCTCGGGCTTTTCGCTGATACCCGCTCCTCGTGCTATAGCAACAATACAGAAGGAGCATGTCTCGTTGCACCCTGTCTGAACCTTTAGATAGGCGATTGTTCTTCCTGAAAATCCTTTAACCCTCTGGGCATTAAATCCCCTTGTCCTATCCATATTTCTCACAACTATCTTTGGCATATCCATCTTTTTTATGTCAGAGATATTCAGCCCTTCAAAATGGTCTACGATGCTTAATTTTTCCGTATTCCCCAGAACCATATCCACCCCTTTAATAGAGCCTATCTCCTCCGGACTTATCTGGGAATAGCAGCCGGTTACTATAACAAAGGCGTCCCTGTTATTCTGGATTGCCCTGCGGATAGTCTGACGACAGCGGTAATCGCTCCTTTTTGTAACCGTGCAGGTATTGATGACATAGATATTCGCATCTGATGAAAATGGGACTATCTCAAAGTTTCTTAACCTGAACAACTCCTCCATTTCAGCGGTCTCAAACTGGTTGAACCTGCACCCTACTGTTGCAAAGGCTACCTTTAGATTTTCCTTATAGTTCATACTCTTTAACTCTTTTTATAAACGCCCTAACCTTTTCTCTGTCCTTCTTGCCGATGCTCTCCTCAACTCCGCTGCTCACATCTACACCATAGGGCTCAACCTTTTCTATTGCATCCTTCACATTATCTTTAGTTAGACCTCCGGACAATATAATTCTCCCATACTCTTTTGCCTTTATTGCCAGATTCCAATTAAATGTTTTGCCGGTTCCACCATAGCTGTTTTCAGAATAACTATCCAAAAGAAATGCACTCACCCCATACCCTGTCATTTTTTTAAAGGAGTCTTTACTTTCAACTCGTATAGCCTTTATTATCTTAATCCCCCTCACTCCCCCTTTAGTAAAGGGGGATAAAAGGGGGATTTTGCTGCAATAATCCGGGGATTCGTCCCCGTGTAGTTGAACTGCGTTAAGTCTGCAATCCTGAGCTGTCTTTATGACATCTTCTATATCATGATTTACAAATACCCCGACGGTTGTAATAAAAGGGGGGAGGTTCCGGATTATTTCTTTGGCAGTTTTTCTTTCGATAAACCGCGGACTCTTTTGATAAAAAATAAATCCAACTGCATCAGCCCCGCACTCTGCTGCATAAACAGCATCCTCAAGATTTGTTATCCCGCATATCTTTACCTTAGTCATTTGGAGAAATCGTCTAAAACCAAGACTTTTGTTTCTACTACTTTTTTCAAAGTAGAATCATTTGTCAAAGCTCATCTATTAATCCCAAGATTTTCTCTCCTTGCGAATATACCTTTCTACATTAATTTTTTTCCACAAGTCGGCACCGAGCCCTTCAAGTTCCAAGATGCTATGTTTCTTTGCTTTTTCTTTTATCAGTTTTTTCTCGATGATTATCTTTTCATCGGGTGTAAGCTGCTCAATTGTATCGAGGAGCTTTTGAAAAGAAATTTCCAGTTTTACTGTTTTTAATGGCATAAACTACTCCCTCTATTTTTTGTTTCAGTTTAAGGAAATCCGATTACCATTCAGACTACATCCCGAATATAGATGTAATTGATATTATATCCTAAGCTACTGCATCTGCATAATTTCTTGTTCTGCGAATTAATTTTATCTTTAGTTTATACTCTTTTATAATATCCTCAGCGGTCTGATTTGTTTTATTAGCCTTTTCGACAGCACTTAAACCCTTCTTTTCTTCATATAATTTTAACCTTATTTCATGAATCTCTTTCATTGCATCCGGTTCCTTATAATTCATAATCAATCACCTCCATAGGAGAGTATATCTCTATTTCTTTATAGCCCTCCATCTTATTTATTCCATTTACATTTATCTTTGTCTTTAATTTAACGATATGCTCAAAATTCCAGCTAACGATAACATCAAGATCATTTACAACTGCCACAGCGATATGGACTGCATCCTCTTCATATTTTTGTGGAATAATCTTATGCTTGATATATAGGCTGGCAAGATTTTCAATCTCCTCATCAAGTTCTAATGGCATTAGATTAAACTCCTCAATTAATGATAGAAGGTCCTTTTGTTTCTGTTTAGATGCTCTGGATATTTCCTCAAGGACAGTAGAGGAGATATAAGCTGTATAGCTCCCCGATTTAATTTCACGGAATAGCTCCTGTGTAATCGCCTTTTCTTCTGGTGAATCATTTGCATAATAAAAGTTTAAAACGGAGGTGTCAAGATAGAGTTTCAATTTTTTCATATTTGGATTATACCAGATTGAATGATATACCGTCAAAAACAAATTCTCAAATATATTTTAATTAAATTTTACATATTTATATAAATAACCAAAATATTTTATTGACATTTATAAATAGCTGTGTTATATTTTCAATATAATTTAATTATTTTGGAGGATTATGAAAGAGGAAAGCAGAAATGAACGGTTTAGAAGGCTGGCTTCAAAGAGAACGAATGAAATTCTTGAAAAAATAAGGATACTCGGAAACTGCTCTAATAAAAGTTCTTACGACTATACAGAGGAAGAAGTAAATAAAATTTTCACTGAAATAGAAAAGCAACTCAAACTAACCAAAGCCAAATATCTGGCAGGGAAAAGGGAGAGGTTTAAATTATGAAGTTTCACAATCAATAGGAGGGTTTAACAATTATGGATATTAACAGTCAATATGTAAATATGCCGCAAAATGACCTTCATCAAATTGAGCAGGTAGTTAGAGAATATGAAGGAAGCGGTAAAGGATTGGCACACGGACTACAAAAAGATGCTATTCAGAATGGGTTCGGTGCGAGACTGATTGAAAATGAAAGCCGTGCGTGTAAAACTTGGAAATTTGCTTTTGAACTATTAGAGATTAACGGAGAACCTGCGCTGACCTTCTGGGATGAAGGAACAACTGGGCTGACTGGAGATATACTATCTGTAGAGGAAATTGAACGGATGTCGGCAGAAGGGAAACTTACACCTGAACAAAACCTAAGCCGTTTTTTGACGAGATTTGAATCAGGAGGCAACTTGGGTGCGGGAAGCTTCGGCAGAGGGAAATTGATTTTTCAAGGAGCATCAAAAACATCCTCTATAATCTGCGATTCTTTAAGAAGCGATGACAGAAAGTATATAGCATTTGATAGAAAAATTGTTGGGACAAAACTTGTTCAACAGCGTGTACCACTTCAAGGAGATGAAGCAAAAGAGTTTATTAAGAAAGCAGCCAATAGCGCTTTAATGCCGTTGGCATCAAGCGGCACAAGAATAACGATTCTTAATTTAAAAGATGAAATTGCAGATGCAGTCAAAAAATCCTTTAATCCTACAGATGACAATGATTATTCTAATGATTTCATAAAGATGATAGAGGAAACATGGTGGGAAATTATTAAGTTTGGAGCAAAAATTTATGTTAAGCATAGGGAGAATACAAGATTAGTTGAATTAACTGATCCCTTAAAATCAATAGCAGATTGCAGAGATAATCAAAACGGCTATAGGGTTTACAGCAAGGAACTCATTCCTGTTGTTATCGGAAATGAAACATATAGGATTAAAGAACTAAAATATGTAGTTGCTCCAAATCCTATAGATGAGGATTTAAGAGAAATTTGGATACAGCGAAAAAGAATGAAAATCGGGAGCATCTCTAAAAATATTAATCCTCATTATACAATTCATAAAAGATTTTGCGGCTATTTAGTTCTTGAACCTAAACTGGAAGAAATTATTTTATTAGCAGAAGGAACTACACATTATGGCTTTAATTTAAACCGCAAAGGAATTAAACAGATTAGAGATATTATCCGAACTGAATTGGACAACTTTCAACAAAAGTTGGGACTTCGCTCAATATCTCCAGAAAGCGCTTCCCGTCAAGATATGCTTGACGCCATGAAGGAGATTAACGAGGCGGCTCAAAATCTTGGACTATTAACTGAATTTTCAATAGGTCCTAAAAGCAGAGAAATAGAGGTAGATACCTGAATCTTGCACGAAATGAACCGTAAACAAACATACATTATAAGGAACCGCATCACTACAGGCTCATGGCGAAGATAACAAAAATTGCAATTTTAACCAATTGGGTTAACTCCTTATCGCGAATCCATTGTGTATCAAGGCATTCTACAGTTCTAATATTTATGCGGGTTTCCGCTTACGTCTATTTTTTATTGTCTTATAACTTATTGATTATATGTATCATATTTTCCGTGCAAGAAATTTCCTGCACGGAAATATCTAAAAATGGTGCAAGATTCAGGAGATATATCACTGCCATTTTAATGGGCTTGTGTGATAGTTGACTTGTTTTGTATTAATAGCTTTTTCAGTAAAACTTATCCTATCTGTCGGATTGAAAATGACACTCATTTTTGGAATGTTGCTCAGATTGCACACAACTACTAATGCATAATCATTGTTATATTCTTTAGCTTTGTCAAATTCATTTTGAGTCATCCGGATACTCCCATAATCAGTTCGCAGTCCTTTTATTTCAGCAAGGAAAAAATGTTTCTGAACTTCAATCTGAAAGTCATAACCATCGCCAAATATCCTTGCATCTTCCAAAATGCCATTCTCAAAAGAATCAACTTTATTGTAATTGTTCATAAAGAATAATTCTGCTTCTTGACCGGTAATCTGTAGCTGTTTGAATTTACTTTTTATTACTGGACTGATTTCTTTAGTTGCTTTATCAAGCACAGCAAACTTATCTTGAAGATAGAGTTTTACGATATTTGCATAAGCACTTGCATCAAGAGAACCAAAAAGTGAATCGATGAAAATCTTACGATGAATATATGTATCGCCTTTTTGCCACCAGCCTCTTCTTTTATTATCGAAGAATGGGTCAAATAAATCTTGTCTGTTTTTTACCGTGCCTATTGTTTCAGCAATCCTTTCTCGTACGATATATTCATAAAAAGCTGTCTTTGTCTTGAAACCAAAAAACTTAACAAAACTCATATCGAATTTGGCAAGACCATATCCAATTAAATTGAGAACCTCATAATTTTCGTGTTTTCCTTGCTTCTTCATAGAAAAAAACCTATGCCGCCTTCGCTAAATCATCAGGAAATGATTGAAGCCTTGCCGCCTCACGCACAGATAGCAACCTGTTTTCAATTGGATGGATAATCATTGATTTGCGGTAGTTGCTCATGGTAATTGACGGTTTGTTTGGATCCAGCCGCTTATATAAACTGCTGTATTGAACTTTTATTCCAATTCTATCTTTAATAGATTCCCAATTGCATCCTTGTGAAATCCATGAAAACTTTTCTCTTATATGTTCTGCGCAGTTAGTTGTAATATGATTGAAAAGAGTTTTTTTGTTATTGCGAATCTTGCATTGGTAATAACTTATAGGTTCATCGATATAATATGTTTTATTTATTCCGGGCAGCTGTTCTATAGTGGGCAAGTCTCCAATTATTGCGTCAGCAACTGTGATAAATGGCTTCTCTGCTCCAAATTTCTGCTTTGGAATTTTATACTTATTTTTATTTAAAAATCCAATCAGAAATACTCGTCTGCGGTGCTGAGGCACGCCGTAATTAGCAGCATCTATAGTATAGATGTCTGCATTGAGATAACCAATTTCATGAAACTTATTTAGGAGGGCATCTTTTAGTCTGCCGCCATCTATCGCCGCAAAGCCGATAACATTTTCCATCAAAAATGCTTTCGGCTTGATCTTTTTTACCCACTCCACAAAATGCCAAACAAATCCATTGTTTGCATTGTTAATATGTCTGCTGTGTCCATTTGCCATTGAAAACCCTTGACACGGGGGACCTCCTGCAACAACATCAATCTCTGATGAATATACCCCGATGGCATCAAGCAGTTCATTAGCAGTTAAATCTGAAATATCTTTACATATTAATAGTGTATTTGGATGGTTTTTTTTATATGTAGATGCGGCATTTTTGTCATTCTCAACAGCCGCAGCGACGGAGAAGCCAGCCATTTGCAAACCTTCGCTTAATCCGCCTGCACCACAAAATAAATCAATTGCAATTGGTTTGTTTTTTATCACAGTTTTTTTAAGGTTTGTTATAAGTATTTATAATTATATCAAAATACATTAGAACATGCGAAAAAAAAGATAATGACCGCAGATAAAGTATTGTTAAATTTTTATTATTTAATTTTCCCTTCTACCTTACATTATCTTGGGATATAATAATTTTTAATCAGATAGCCTTTAAATGGTAAAATAAAAAATGGGTATTGATTGATAACCAGAGGAGTAAAAGATGAAAGCAGTAGAGATATTAAAACAGCGTGAAGATGTTATTAAGAAAAAATATGGTGTTAGAAAGATAGGCATCTTCGGCTCTTTTGCACGGGGTGAAGAGAAGGAGAGCAGCGATATAGATGTCCTTGTGAATTTTGAGGAAGGGTCTAAGACATTTGACAATTTTATGGAACTTAAATTCTTCCTTGAAGATCTGTTTGGCAAAAGGGTGGATTTAGTTACAGTTGAGGCTTTAAGACCGCAGTTAAAGGAAGTTATCCTTGGAGAAGTAACTTATGCGTAGAAATTACATGCTCTATCTTGAAGATATTCTCACATCAGCAAACAAAATTCTAAAATATGTTGGGGATGCCTCTTACGATGACATTATTAAAGATGAAATGAGACTTGAAGCAATAACAAGGAACTTTGAAATAATAGGAGAGGCAGCAGGCAATATTCCGCAGGAAATCAAAGACAAATATCCTATTATTGAATGGAGAAAAATATCTGACTTTAGGAATATCCTTGCCCATGAATATTTTGGAATAGACTACGAGATTATGTGGGATATAATCAAAAACAAGCTTCCAGTTTTAGAAAAAAGTATCCAATCTATCCTTGAAAAAGAACGATGACCCCTTTACCTCCCCTTCTCCACTTTACGCCTTACACTCTTATCATTTCAAGTTTCCCTCCGAGTCATTCCACCTTCGGCAATCTCGCCAGCGCACTTTTTATCTCCTCTTCTGGCATCTCAAAGTCTTCAAGCTTTTCTGATAAATAGCTGTCATAAGCAGCCATATCGAAATTGCCGTGACCGCTCAAATTGAAGGCAATTACCTTCTGCTCCCTTGCCTCTCTGCACTTTACCGCCTCATCAACAACAGACTTTATCGCATGGGCTGATTCGGGCGCAGGTATTATCCCCTCGCTCTTTGCAAACAGGACGGCGGCGGCAAATACCGGATTCTGTTTATGCGCTGCTGCCTCGATAACCCCTTCATGATACAACTGGCTCACCAGCGGAGAGTCGCCGTGATAGCGGAGACCTCCGGCATGTATTCCGGGAGGCACAAAGTCGTGTCCGAGGGTATACATCTTTATCAATGGAGTCAATTGCGCCGTATCACCAAAATCGTATTTGTATTCTCCTTTTGTTAATGTCGGACACGCAGCAGGCTCTACTGCAATGAACTTTATCTTTGAGCCATTCAACTTATCTTTTATGAAGGGAAAAACAAACCCTCCGAAATTACTCCCCCCGCCACAGCAGGCAATCAGGACATCCGGTTTTTCACCGAGTTTTTCAAACTGTTTTTTTAATTCCAGCCCGATAACAGTCTGGTGCAGTAAAACATGATTCAAAACGCTTCCAAGGGAATATTTTGTATCTTCGTGCGTGGCGGCGTCTTCTACAGCCTCGCTTATGGCAATGCCAAGACTGCCTGGAGAATCGGGATTCGCCTCAAGTATCTTTTTCCCTGCCTGCGTCACCTTGCTTGGGCTGCTGTGAACCTCTGCGCCCCATGTTTCTATCATTGACCTTCTATATGGTTTCTGATTGTAACTTACCCTTACCATGTAAACAGTGCATTGAAGGTCAAACATCTTGCACGCCATGCTGATAGCGCTCCCCCACTGACCTGCACCTGTCTCCGTAGCGATCCTCTTTGTCCCTGCAACCTTATTGTAGTATGCCTGCGGCACTGCTGTATTCGGTTTATGGCTCCCTGCCGGACTTACCCCTTCGTATTTATAGTATATCTTTGCAGGGGTATTAAGAGCCTTTTCCAGTCTGTAAGCCCTGTAGAGAGGTGTCGGTCTCCAGAGGGTGTATACATTCAAAACCTCTTCAGGTATATCTATCCAGTTTTTCGGACTTACCTCCTGCTCGATGAGATTCATCGGAAATATAGGCGCTAAGTCGTCGGGACCAATAGGTTTCTTCGTCCCTGGGTGTATCGGCGGAACCGGTGCCGAAGGCATATCCGGAAGAATGTTATACCACTGCTTTGGCAAATCCCTTTCACTTAAAACCACCTTTGTCTCCTGCATAAACCCTCCCTTAAAATTAGTAAGTTTTGTTATGCTGCAAGAACTTTTTTGAACGACTTTTTCCTGTGGATCATAAAAACTTTGCGGTGAGAGGAAGAGTTTTATATCCACCGACCTTACACCGCAATTTTCTTTTGTTCCAACCCCCTTCCTCCCCCCTTATTTTAAGGGGGGAGGAAGGGGGGTTGAAATAAAGCAAAAGAAAATTTAACGGAAGCGAAAAAAAGGTTCTTGCAGCATAATCAGATTTACCAACTCCCCCATATCCTCGATTATCCAATCGGCTCCGGCACTAACCAATTCATCCCTTTCTCTGTAACCGTAACTGACCCCGCAGGTATATGCCCCCGCCCTTTTCCCGCACTCTATATCTACTGCACTGTCTCCCACTATCAGCGTCCTGCTGCTGCTTATACCCAGCCTTTCTGTAACGGAATTTATCATGTCAGGATGAGGCTTTTTGTTTTTAAGGCTGTCGCCGCCGAGGGCGATTTCAAAATATCCGTCTATCGCAAGTCCCAATAGTATCTTTTTTACGAACCGCTCGCTCTTATTAGAAACAACAGCCTTCTTTATTCCCGACAGCCTTTTTATGACCTCTATTACATTGGGATACAAGACTGTGTTGTCCAGAAGATGCTCCCAATAATATGTCCTGAATATAGCGAGGGCTTTTTCAATCCCCCCATTCCCCCCCTTTTTTAAAGTGGGGGTAGGAAGGGAAGCTGTCTCCATTGCCCTCCCTTCGCTTCGCTCGAGGGCAAGCCTGATAAGAGGCTCTACGCCATTGCCGACATAGGTATAAATAAGCTCATAGGGGATCTCTTTTAAATTAAGCTCCCTTAATGTAAAATTAACCGAGTCGGCAATATCAACCTTTGAATCAATAAGAGTCCCGTCTAAGTCAAAGATAATTAAATCAATATTCTTTTCCATTATAACAATCTCAACCGTGATGTATGGCTTACCGTTACAGTATATGCCCTCATCTCTGCGGGTGTCAAGAGCAAAGACTTGTAACGCTTGTAAATCATAGTCAACCGGTAAAACTGCAATTTCCCCAAATTTTTTTCCAAATTTTTCTTGACATTCTATGTTTTCTGTTAGATTATTAGTATAAATGCATGGTTGAAAGTTTTTTGACGATTTGTTTTTTTTAAAACCGCAGAAGCTTTCTCAAAGTCTCTGTGGTTTTTTTTTAAGGGAAAGGAGGTGAAAATAGTGGCAAAGAAACTTTATGTGGGAAATATATCCTACCAGACAACTGAAGATGAATTAAATACTCTCTTCAGTCAGGCTGGCACTGTGGAGTCTGTAAAGGTAATCAACGATCAATATTCCGGCCGTTCAAAGGGATTTGCTTTTGTTGAATTATCTTCGCAGGATGAAGCGGACAAGGCAATATCCATGTTTAATGGATATTCACTGGGAGATAGAAAACTGATTGTAAATGAGGCAAGACCCCAGGCACCCAGAAAGGGCGGTTTTGGCGGCGGTGGCGGCGGCGGTGGCGGCGGTGGCGGAAGAAGGGGCGGCAGGTTTTAAATTTATCAAAAGTTCATGAGCGTTTCCCTTCAATGGAGTTATTGCAAAATTTGATTTGAAATTTACTTATGAGAGGACAAGAAGGCTCAATTAAGGAGATAAATGGAAGTAAAGGTCTTTAATAATCAGGTTGAAAAAGCTCTAAAATCATTGAAGAGGAAACTCTCACAGGACGGCATAATGAGAGAGCTTAAGAACAGGATGACCTATGAGAAGCCCAGCGAGAAAAAAAAGCGAAAGCAAAAGGAGGCAAAGAAGAGAAAATATAAGGTACAGAGATGGTAAGATTATTGGATGAAGTAGCTGTGGGGGATATTGTAAACGATAATAGTGATTATAAGACCTAAGATTAGAGCTAAGGAGAAACCTTTATCGGTTATCCTATTCCCCTTTTTAACTCCCTCTTTGGGAAATTCCCCTTTCTCATAAGGCTTCACATCAGGGATTTTAAAGTGCATAAAGATACCTACCCCGATTGCTACAACTCCAATTACAATTACCCTTGCCTACCCTCGCCAGCGCTTTTGTCATTTTAAGGTATAGAAATTATAAAACTCATATAGAACACGGATAACACTGATGATACGGATTGACGCAGATAAAGAATTAGGCTGAAAAAAAAAGAAAAAATCTTTGGTCGTTGGCCTTCAGCCTTTTTTATCAGCGAAAATCCGTTTAAATCTGTGTCATCTGCGTTCTATCAGGTTTTTGTTCTTCAGCATCACTTCGACTTATTCAGGGCACTTACGGCTTTTTTATAATCTTCGATTGTATTTATATTAAAAAAAGGCGGTAGTTTTGTTTCCGGTATATCGGTAATTCTCTTTACCTTGAATCTTGAAAACAGGTCTTTTATTTTTAACCGATCTTCTTCTGCCATCTCCTTAAAGATTTGCAGGCACCTTTTTGAATAGACTGCGTGGAGCGGGTGGAGGCGGCGTTTGAAGTAAGGAACGATTATGTCATAATCCTTTGCCCCTTGCCCATTACCCCTTGCCCCTTTAATTATATGCCGTATAACCTTCTCATTTATAAAGGGCATATCACAGGCACTAAAAAAGGCATACTCCGATTTTGAGTAATTAAGACCTGTATAAATGCCGCCAAGCGAACCCCTGTGAGGAATTAAGTCTGTGTAGATTTTAAGTTTTGGATCCCCCATTAAAAATTTGGGGGACAAGTATTGATAATCTTCAGGTGTATTTGTGATAATCAATATCTCATCAAACACCTTTTTATAAATTTCAACAGTCCTGTCAATAATCCTTTTACCTTCTATTTCCAAAAATGCCTTTTTCAGCCCTATCCGGCTGTTTCTCCCGCCTGATAAAATTACGCCTGTCATAATCCAGCGTTTAGCAGTTAGCGATTAGAGATTAGTAAAAATCTAACCGCTAAACCCTAACCCCTAATCCCTGTATTTTATATCCTTTCCATCATAAATCGGATTAAATATAACATAGGCAATTGCTGGCTCATTGCCTGTATTTACAAAATAATGGAATACACCTCTCGGAATAAAGGCTATATCCCCTGGTTTCATCAAAAGCTTATCCTTTCCAAGATATAAAGTCCCCTTTCCGTTTTTCACTACCACTGTCAAATCATGTATCTCATGGATATGAGGTTTCTCTCCCTCCCTTATCTGTATTATAAAATGGCTCGCATTTTCATTTTTAAAAAGGGGTATAACCTTTATATTTTCATTCTTGCCTATGGGATTCTCCTTTACAATCTCCCTCCACTCCCTTTGAAAAAGCCCTTTTTCACTGTATGAATATATCCTCTCCTTTGGACATGCACAGGCAAAGAAGAGGGGGATAAATACAATAAAAAATCCTTTAACGGTGATTCTTTTACGCATAAAATTTATTTTTCTAAAATCTTAAAATCTACAAATTCTTTTATTTTAAAAAATCCTTTGTATTGTGTGTTGCCACAATTGCCCCAATTCGCCTTGCAGAAAGGGCAATTAAAACATCCTTTGTAATCTTTGATAAAAACTTATCCTCAAACCAATACTTTTTCCCAAATATGGCGCTATAGACTTGCATTAACCCTGCCTTTAAACAAAGCCTGTTTGATTCATTTGGTTATCGGTATGTTGCTGATAACGGCTTGAGAATGCTGCGCATCAGAGAGATGATCGAGAGCGGCAGTAAAGGTTGTGCCATTGGTGTTGCCGCCTTCGGCAGAAAAGGTTAATTTAACTGATGCAGGCAGATTTTGCGGAAAATCAGTAATGGGGAAGAAGCTGCTTCTCTCTATCCCATGCAGTTCTTTCAATTCCCATCTCTCTCCATTTTCATCGGTCAGGTATGCACTTTTTAAAGATGCTCTCACATTTTTCTTAATAATGTTTTCGTATGCTAAAGCTAATTCTATTGTATTACCCATCTTCTTTAATGATTTTACAGTGATTTTGAACAAATCATTCCGAAAGAATGACATCTCCTCTTTGGCTGTTTGGGCAGGTAATGATGAGGGGGCTTTTACAGTCGGCTGTCTCTCTCCCACCTGCTTTGCCATCAAGTCGGACACCATCACTGTCTTTGGTATATCCGTTGCCGCTACTGCAAAGACTTTTGCGGATTCTACTGCTATCATCCTCGCATTTATCTTTACCGTATTCCCTAAATCCGTCATTGAACCTGTTACGATTGCATCCACGCCTAAAACCTGCCCCATCTTTTTAATGCCCTTTTCCTCTATGAAACCCATCTGCCCGAGTGCAAGTTCTTCTTCAAGCTTTAATAACTGTCTTCTCTCGACCACCTCAAAATTGCCGGGGGCTGTTATAAAAAGCTGTGTAGTCAGCTCTTCTGCTATAAACTGTCCCAATGCCGTAACATTGCCGTTTAGGTCCGAAAAATCAATAATGGCAATCTTCTGCCTTTTTTTCTCCTGCATATTCTTACTTATTTGCTCTGCCAGACTTTTCACCCCCTCCTCGATATTCGATGCAGCAAAGGCATCTTTAAAACCAAAGCAAAGAAAAAGCAAAAGCCATAAACCAATAAAATAATTTTTCTTCATATTCAACCTCCTTAAAGTTAAAAGTTAGAGTCTATCGCCTCTTTTATTTTTGAAAAGAGCATCTCCTTGCCTTCAAATATCTCCATCTTGATTTTTAATATCCAGATTGGAAATGCTATATTCTTTAGATTGAAGACCTCCCCTTCATCCCCTCCTTGCGAAGGAGGGGAAAGAGGGGTGGTATTAAATTCCATCAATCTTACTGCATCTTTTTCCGTTGTTACAAGAATTTCAGAGCCGGTTTCTCTTGCCTTGTTTATCAAGCCCTCTATATCCTCTTTTGTAAATTGATAGTGGTCTTCAAAGGAGACAAAGCCTCTCGTGTCAATACCTGTCTCTTTTAATGAGTTCTTAAAGGAATCGGGGGAGGCAATGCCGCAGAAGGCAAATCCCTTTTTGCCCTTTGCCTCGTCTAAAGCAATAGTTTTATTATTATTCACATCAAAGAACCCTTCGGATACATAGCGGCTTTTGCAAACTTCTGACTTCTGACTTCTGGCTTTTGTAAGTATTATAACATCCGCCCTGTCTATATATGAAATAGGCTCTCTTAATGTTCCGCGCGGCAGTAAGTATCCATTTCCAAAAGGATAGTTTGAGTCAATCAGGAGAATATTGAGATTTCTCTTGAGCTGAACATGCTGATACCCGTCATCGAGTAATATGACTTCAGCGTCAAATTTTTCTACTGCATACATTCCCGTCTTGTATCTATCTGCTCCTGTGATTACAGGGACTCCTTTAAGTCTCGATGCCATCATATACGGCTCATCACCGGATTCAAGGGGTTTCATAAGAATTTTATTGCCGTCTGATACTATATTTATCTCACCCGCTGTCTTTCCTTTATAACCTCTGCTCAAAACAGCGACCTTCCTCCCCGTCTCTTTGAGGAGTTCGGCAGTCATTATAACGGCAGGGGTTTTTCCTGTCCCGCCGACCGTTATATTTCCTATGCTTATTACAGGGACAGGAAGACTTTTTGTCTTTAAGATGCCTATTTTATAGAGATTAAGCCTGAGACGATGACCAAAGCCGTAAAACCATGATAGAATTAACAAAACAACGGAAAGGATTGAATTTCCTCCTTTCCCTTCCATGATATTTTTTACATCATTTTTGATTTTCGACTGCATAGAAATTATAAAAATCATAAGGAGAAGGGGAAAAGAAGATGGAGAAATGGAGAGATAATAAGTCAGATTCTTTTTTCTCCTTTTCTCCCTTTTCTCCATTCTCCTTAATCTTTTTTTGTTCTGTATGAGTATTATACCGAGCTATATAAAACTATACAATAGCGGAGAGCTGCATGATAGGATTAAAAAACTTGAAGCAATCCTGACGGATTGCAGGCTCTGTCCGAGAAATTGCAGGAAAAACAGGCTTAAAGGAGAATTTGGGATTTGCAAGGCAGGGGCGGAATTAATGGTTTCAAGCGTGTTCTCGCACTTTGGCGAAGAGTCTCCCCTTGTTGGATACGGCGGCTCTGGAACGATATTCCTGACACACTGCAATCTTCGGTGCATCTTCTGCCAGAACTATGATATAAGCCACAGCGGCGAGGGGAAGGAGGTAACTGCCGATGAATTTTCAGGCTACATGATATATTTACAGAAGCTCGGCTGTCATAACATAAACTTTGTTACACCCACCCATTACGCACCGCAAATTATTGCATCGCTGCCAAAGGCTGTTGAGATGGGTCTGGAGCTTCCGCTGGTATGGAACTGCGGCGGGTATGAATCGGCAGAGGTTATCAAATTATTGGACGGCATCGTGGATATATATATGCCCGATTTTAAATACGGCAGCTCTGCTCCGGCAAAGAAATATTCAAAGGCGCCTGATTATCCGGATATTGTAAAGAAGGTATTGAAGGAGATGCACAGGCAAGTGGGTGTCCTTAAAATGGATAATAGAGGCATCGCATATAAGGGACTTTTAATAAGGCATCTAATAATGCCGGATGGTCTGGCAGGGACAAAAGAGGCAGTGGAATTTATTGCAAAAAAGTTGTCGCCGGATTCTTATGTAAATATAATGGACCAATACAGGCCGTGTTATAAGGCATTCGATTACCATGAGATTGCGAGGAGGATTACGCCTGAAGAATATGAAGAGGCAATTAGGCTTGCAAGGGAGGTAGGGTTGCACAGGGGATTTTGATTTTTTTAGGCTTGACAATCCGAGGTTTAAAAAATATTATAATGTTTAAGAGCCGGAGTGGTGGAATTGGCAGACACGCATGTTTGAGGGGCATGTGGGGTAACCCGTGGGGGTTCGAGTCCCCCCTTCGGCACCATCTTAATATCCATTCTTTTTTAGCCGCGGATAAACATAGACTTGATGGACAAAAACCTGATTTCACCGCAGAGACGCAAGGGCAAGTGAAAGTGAAAGTGAAAGTGAGAAGCAATAGATTCCTTACACTTACACTTGCACTTACACTTTAAATATGACACCTGATAAACTCGTTACTCTTTTTGACAGACTTCAGTATGGGGTATGCGAATGTGATATGGAGAAGGGTGTTATTAAATGGATAAATAGGGCTGGGGCTGATATATTCGGCTATAAATCTCCGGAGGATATGATCGGCATGAATATAACGGATAATTTTGTGGATACGGAGGACAAGAAGAAATTAACGAATGCTCTCAGAAAAGACGGTATAGTAAGGAATTTTATAATCAAGGCAAAGAGGATTGACAACTCTATTTTCTATCTGGAAGGAACCTACGGTTTGATAAAGGATGAAGCGGACGGAAGCATTAAGATGGAAGGGATAATAAATGATGTTACCGGGAGGAAGGTGCTTGAATATAGAACTATTAATGAGGAGAGGCTGGAGGCAATACTCCAGATTGTAAGGACTGCAAGGCATGAGATAAATAATCCGCTGACCGGCATACTGGGAAACCTTGAGCTGTTGTTATTGGAAGAGAAAAATAAAGAGGGAGAATCCGATTGCAAAAAACTGAAGACCATCTATGATCTGTCTTTAAGGATTAAGGATGTGGTGCAGAATATGTCAACTATCTCAAAGGCAATAGAAAAAGATTACGCAGGGGATATGAAGATGATTGACCTTGAGAAATCGAAAGGGGTATGAAGCCAACAATATTGATCATAGATGATGAGAGAGTCTTAAGGGATAATTTCAAGAGAATCTTTGAGCTGGAAGGTTATGGTGCGGTTCTGGCTGAGAATGGAAATGAAGGTATCCGTAGGTTCGCCGACAGCGAGCCGGATATTGTTCTCCTCGATGTATGCCTGCCTGATATAAATGGTCTGAAGGTGCTGGAGAGTATAAAGAAGCTCGATACCAATGCAATGGTTCTTATAATTACCGCAATGCCTGGCTTTGACAGCGCCGTTAAATTCATAAAGGCAGGCGCCTACGACTATATCCCTAAGCCCTTTGATGTAGAGGAGCTAAAGTTTATAATACAGAGGGCGCTGGAATCCGCCCGATTAAAAAAGAGGGTGGAAGATATTGAGCAGCAGGAGATAGAGAAATATGGATTTGATAAGATTGCAGGTGAGAGCATGGCAATAAGAGAGGTGTGCTCTCTTGCATCAAAGGTAGCAGCGAGCAGCACAACACCTGTTCTGATAACAGGAGAGAGCGGCACAGGTAAGGAGCTCCTTGCCCGTGCCATACACCTATCAAGCCCCCGGAGGGATAAACCCTTTGTGGTGGTAAACTGCACCACCTTGAGCGAAGACCTGCTCGAAAGCGACCTCTTTGGGCATGAAAGGGGTGCATTTACAGGTGCGATAAAGAAAAAGATAGGGAAATTTGAGATAGCACATACAGGAACAATATTCCTCGATGAAATGGGTGACCTCCATCCAAAACTCCAGATGAAGCTTTTAAGGGTATTGCAGGAGCATGAGATTGAACGTGTCGGAGGCACATCATCTATAAAGGTGGATGTAAGGATTATATCTGCAACGAACAAGGATGTAGACTAGATGCTCAAAGACGGCAGATTCAGAGAAGACCTCTATTACAGATTGAAGGTGGTAAATATAAAAATCCCTCCCTTAAGAGAAAGGGGGAAGGATGTATTGCTGCTGTCGGGGATATTTATTAAAGAATTTAATAGGGAGTTCAGGAAAAACATTAAATTCTCTCCTGATTCGGAAGGGCTGCTGCTGTTACATCAATGGAAAGGGAATGTAAGAGAATTAAGGAATGTGATTGAAAGAACAGTACTGCTTTCAGATAAAGATACCATCATGGCAGAAGATTTGCCCCAGGAGATTTCAGGGGATGGAGATAAGAATCACCCATTGTTGAATATTGAGAAGATAGTTCCTTTAGAGAAGCTCGATGAGATGTATATAAAGATTGTGCTCGATAGGACAAAGGGAAACAGGAGCGAAGCAGCCCGGCTTCTCGGCATTACAAGACAGAGATTATCGAGGAAGATAAAGGAATACAGACCTAAATTAACCCTCTTGCCTTCATAGCTTCTGCAAGGTTTTTTCCTCCAAAGGCATAATCTCTTAGGACATCCTCAAGTGCCCGTTCTTTCCTCTTTAAATCTTCAATATCTTCCTCCTTTTCTTTGATTGACCTTACCACAGGTGCTACTGTTGTTCTCCTATCCCACAGGACAAATCCAACCAATCCCATCATACTGGTAAACAGTAATCCAAAACCCCACATCATAACGGTCTCCAGTCTTTCAAGTCTTCTCTCTATCCCGTCGCTCCTCTTATCTACCTGCTCGAATCTTTTGTCTATTTGATCAAACCTCTTATCTACCTGCTCGAATCTTTTGTCTATTGATTCTTTGAATTCTTTTAATGAGGTTTCTATTTTTATCAATCTGTCCCTGTCTTCGAGAGTATAAGGTATCTCTTTTGCCAAAGCACTTTGAGCCATCAAAAGCCATAAAACAATACCAAAATTAACTATTCTTTTCATTGTTCTCTCCTTTTCATACTTTGTTTTATCTTATACCCTTTTTAAAACCCATGTCAACATTTTTTTCAGTCTTGGGAAATCTTTTAGCAGTTTTCAGATTACAAATAGACATGAAGACTTGTATTAAAATAACACAGAGCTGTTTTAATTTATACCAGCATTATCTAATTCATGGCAAAAAAATTTACCCCCTCCTCCTCTTGAATAACCTATTGAAAGAAAAGGAGTTATAAAAAGTTTTTCTCTGCCATGGCTAATTGGCATAGTTGTTGCTGTATTAAACAAATAAATG
>JACQEW010000049.1 GCA_016200365.1 Nitrospinota bacterium | reverse complement strand
GAACTTTAAGCGAGGAGATTATATCGAAGGCTACCGGAGGGGTAAGGGAAAAGATAGCAGTATAAATGCAAAATGCAAAATGCAAAGTGAAAAATGCAAAATGGAGGAAATAAAATTTTAAATTTGCAATTTGCAATTTTCATTTTTAGAGGGAGGTAGATATGGCAAAGGAGAAATTTGAGAGGACGAAGCCGCATATCAATGTAGGCACAATAGGACATGTGGATCACGGGAAGACGACATTAACCGCAGCGATAACGGAAGTATTATCTAAAAAGGGATTAGCCGAGTATGTGCCGTATGACCAGATAGACAAAGCGCCTGAGGAGAGGGAGAGGGGAATAACCATAAGCATAGCCCATATAGAATACCAGACGGAGAAGAGGCACTATGCGCATGTAGATTGTCCCGGGCATGCGGACTATGTAAAGAACATGATAACCGGAGCTGCGCAGATGGACGGAGCGATACTTGTAGTGAGTGCAGCGGATGGACCCATGCCGCAGACGAGAGAGCATATATTATTAGCGAGGCAGGTAGGAGTGCCGTATATAGTGGTGTTTATGAACAAAGTTGACATGGTAACCGACCCTGAGCTGTTGGAGCTTGTGGAATTAGAAGTAAGGGAGTTATTATCCAAGTATGAATTTCCCGGAGACGAGATACCCATAGTAAAGGGCAGCGCCTTACAGGCCCTGCAGAATCCCGAAGATGCGGAGAAGAACAAATGTATATGGGATTTAATGAATGCCATAGACAGCTACATACCGAATCCTAAGCGTGATATAGAGAAACCGTTTATGATGGCGATAGAAGATGTATTCAGCATAAGCGGTAGGGGGACGGTAGTGACCGGGAGGATAGAGAGAGGAATAGTGAAAGTAGGAGACGAGATAGAGATAGTAGGTATAAAACCGACGCAGAAGACAGTTGTAACCGGAGTAGAGATGTTCAGGAAGCTATTGGATCAGGGTCAGGCAGGGGACAATGTTGGAGTATTACTGAGGGGCACGAAGCGTGAGGAGGTAGAGCGAGGGCAGGTATTGGCGAAGAGCGGGAGCATAACACCGCATACCAAGTTTAAAGCCGAGGCGTATGTTTTGACGAAGGAGGAGGGCGGGAGGCATACGCCGTTTTTCAAGGGCTATAGGCCTCAGTTTTATTTCAGGACGACGGATGTTACGGGAGTTGTGCAGATGCCGGAGGGCGTAGAGATGGTGATGCCTGGTGACAATGTAACGATGAATGTTGAATTGATAACGCCGATAGCGATGGAGAAGGAGCTGAGGTTTGCGATAAGGGAAGGTGGAAGGACTGTAGGCGCAGGCGTAATCAGCGAGGTGATAGAGTAAAACAATGAACAATCAGAAGATAAGAATCAGACTGAAGGCTTATGATCATAGGATACTTGATAAATCCGTAGTCGAGATAGTGGAGACTGCAAAAAGGACAGGTGCAAGGATTGTAGGACCGATTCCGCTTCCTACTTTGAAAAACAGATGGACGGTTTTACGCTCGCCTCATGTGGATAAAAAATCGAGGGAGCAGTTTGAAATAAGGACCCATAAAAGAATAATTGATATATTGGAGCCGACACCGCAAACTGTTGATGCCCTTATGAAACTCAAGATTCAAGAAAAACTTTTAACTTGCAACTTGCAACTTGCAACTTGCAACTTTTTTATGTTAAACGGACTTTTAGGTAAGAAGATAGGAATGACCCAGATTTTTGCCGAGGACGGGACTGTTATCCCTGTAACGATTATAGAGGCAGGTCCATGCACAGTGGTTCAGAAAAAGACTGTCGGTTTTGACGGGTATAACGCAGTTCAGGTTGGTTTTACAGCAAGAGAGAAGAAAGGTATCAATAAGCCCTTAAAGGGTCATTTTGAGAAGGCAAAGGCTAAACCCTTTAGATTCTTGCGTGAATTAAGGATGGATAATTCTAACGGGATAGAGGTGGGGCAGACTATAGGGGTGGATATATTTCAAGCGGGCGAAAGCATAGATATATCAGGCATTTCAAAGGGCAGGGGCTTTGCAGGGGTAATGAAGAGACATGGATTTGCCGGTTTTCCTGCATCCCGTGGAACTCATGAATATTTTCGTCATTCAGGGTCTATAAGCGGCGGCAGGACAATCAGGTCCAGAATCCTTCTTGGAAAAAAGATGCCGGGCCACATGGGATGCGAAAAGGTGACTTTGCTTAATTTAAAGGTCGTAAAAGTTATAAAAGAAAATAATCTCCTTCTGGTTAAAGGGGGAATACCCGGGGCTAACGGGGGTATTTTGATGATAAGGAAGAGGAAGAAATAATAATTTACGATTTACAATTTACGAATTACGATTTAAAAATCTAAAATTGGAAATCTAAAATTTAAAATTTACTTATGCCGGAACTTGATATTTTAGATATAAATAAAAATGTAGTCGGGAAGGTGAGCTTAAGGGATGATGTTTTTAACTCAGAGGTAAAAGAGCATCTCCTGCATAAGTCTGTTATAGCCCATCTGGCGAATATAAGAAGGGGCACACATTCCACAAAGATAAAAAGCGAGGTAAGAGGAGGAGGGGCAAAGCCGTGGAAACAGAAAGGCACAGGCAGGGCGAGGGCAGGCTCGATAAGGTCTCCTCTGTGGCGGGGGGGTGGAATTGTTTTCGGACCAAAACCAAGGGACTATACTCATAATATTTCCAAGAAGACGAGAAGGGCATCACTTATATCCGCCCTTTCGTTCAAGGTTAAAAACGGCGACCTTTTTGTAGTGGATAAAATAAATCTGGAAAAGCCGAAGACAAAGGAAGTCCTTTCCATAATGAAGAGTTTTAATATAAATCGCAGTGTCCTTTTTCTGATTGATGATAAGAATAAAAACCTTGAGCTCTCTGCGAGGAATATACCCGATACGAGGGTGCAGAGGATTAATAGTATTAATGTCTATGACCTGCTTTATATTTAAAAGATAGATACAATAAAATAATCTTTCATGTGGATATTAACGCAAATAAAAGGGATATAAAAAAAGCTGTAGAGAGAATATTTAATGTTAATGTAGTCAGTATAAATACTATAAATATGATGGGTAAGGTAAAGAGATTCGGAAAGATATTGGGGAAAAGACCTGACTGGAAGAAGGCGATAGTAACTTTGAAAGAGGGGGAGAAGATAGAATTACTTGAAGGGATATAAAAAATTTACGATTTTAGATTTATGATTTACAATTTTTAAAATCTAAAATTGTAAATCGTAAATATATATTTATGGGAATTAAGACTTATAAACCTACATCACCGGCAGTAAGGGCAAAGACAACTCTTACTTTCGACGAGATAACCGCTGAAAGACCTGAGAAGGGTTTGCTTATATCAAAAGGGAGAACCGGCGGGAGAAACAATTATGGAAGGATAACCTGCCGGCACATGGGGGGCGGGCACCGGAGATTTTACAGGATTATAGATTTTAAAAGGGATAAAGACGATGTTCCTGCAAGGGTGATGTCTATCGAATATGACCCGTATAGATCGTGCAGGATAGCTTTATTAAGCTATAAAGACGGGGAAAAGAGATACATAATCGCACCAGTTGACTTAAAAGTGGGGGATGCCGTTATGTCGGGTCCATCCGCAGAGATAAGTTTGGGCAATGCAATTCCGTTAAAAAATATTCCTGTTGGAACCATGATTCACAATATAGAGCTTCGTAAGGGTAAAGGCGGGCAGATGGTAAGGAGTGCTGGTTTAGCTGCACAGTTGTTGGCAAGGGAAGGCGAGATGGCTCATGTAAAACTTCCTTCGGGTGAAGTTAGATTGATTTCAGCCGAATGCAAGGCTACCGTTGGTCAGGTAGGCAATACGGAGCACGAGACCATTACTATAGGCAAGGCAGGAAGGTCAAGATGGCTTGGTATTAAGCCTACGGTAAGGGGTGTAGCTATGAACCCCGTGGATCATCCTATGGGGGGCGGAGAGGGAAAGAGCAAAGGCGGTAATGTTCCCCGCAGTCCGACAGGTGTGCCGTCGAAAGGGTTTAAGACGAGAAATAAGAGGA
>JACQEW010000320.1 GCA_016200365.1 Nitrospinota bacterium | reverse complement strand
TATAATAATATAGTAACTTTTTGGAGGGCTTTACAGAATATGAAATATTCTAACGAAAATATTAATAAAAATCCAGCCCCTGAAAAGCCTGATCAGGGGCTTGTCCCTGAAGGTCTTAATCAGGGAAAAGAGGTTATCGCAATTGACGGGGTTCATCTCGCCCTGAGTCATCCTGATAAAACTGAGAGCAAATGGATAGGTCAGGGTGAGATATTGAAACAGATACTGGCGTGCTGGCTGATTGTTGATGAAAAAGATTTTCCTCTCTCGCCAAGAATCACCGGAACTCCGGGTATAGGCAAGACTACTCTGGCAATGGCTGCTGCAAAATTAAGGGAACAGCCGCTCTATATCTTTCAATGCACATCAGACACCAGACCCGAAGACCTTCTCATAACCCCTGTCCTTTCAGAATCAGGAAAGATTGCCTATCACGCATCGCCTCTGGTCAGTGCAATGCTCACAGGCGGCATCTGTATACTCGATGAAGGCAACAGGATGAATGAAAAGAGCTGGGCATCCCTTGCCCCGCTCCTTGATCACAGGCGGTATGTAGAATCTATTGTTGCAGGCATAACTATTCCTGCAAATAGAGAGTTCAGGTGCTGTGTTACCATGAATGAGGACGAATCAACCTTTGAAATACCCGACTATATCCTCTCAAGACTTCAGCCGACTCTCTCACTCGGATTTCCGGATAAGAGGAGCGAGATGTCAATACTCCAGTATCACCTCCCGTTTGCAGAAGATGATATGCTCCGGATGACAGTAGACTTCCTCCAGAGGTCGCATCAACTGAACCTCGATTTTTCTCCGAGAGACGGAATCCACCTGCTTCGATATGCAATTAAAAGGCTATCACAAGACCCTAAACACCCGCTTTCAAAAGATGAGGCTTGGAGAGAGGCGGTAAAAAATATTCTCGGAGAAGACGCCCTCAATCTCGATATGATGGCGGAGAAAAAGAAAAAAATTTCAGGTGAGAACGGATTTCCTCTCGGTATGGGCGACTTCTTCTTTGAGAGCGACAGCCCTCTGCATCCCGACAGGGAAAACATATAAGAACTGAAAGAAAGAACACGAATAACACGAATAACGCAAGATGCAAGAGGCAAGAAACAAGATGCAAGAAAAAATTTTAATCTTGCTTCTTGCTTCTGACTTCTTGCTTCTAATATATTCGTGATATTTGTATATTCGTGAAATTCGTGTTCCAAAGACTTTATAATTTTAAATGCTGAGAATAAGATTTCACGGCAGGGGCGGTCAGGGGGCGAAGGTTGCAAGTAGGGTGCTGGGGACTGCTGCCTTTCTTGAAGGATACTATGCCCAGGACTTTCCGCTCTACGGCGCCGAGAGGAGAGGCGCACCCATAGCCGCATTCACCCGCATTTCACGAGAACCCATCTTAGAGAGAGGAGTAATTGCCGACCCGGATATTTTAATCGTCATGGACGAAACCCTTCTTGACGACCCGATGGCAATGCCATTATCGGGACTGAAAGAGGGCAGTATTGTCTTTTTGAATACCACTCACAGTTATGCAGAGGCAAAAAATAACTATAAAATTGATGCTAAGGTTATAACCTTAGATATAACGAAAATCAGCCTCGATATGCTCGGAAGGACTCTACTCAGCACCCTCGCAGGCGGCGCTGCCTCAAAGATTGCAGGACTCAAGGAAGATTCTCTAAAAAGGGCTGTTGAAAAAGAGGTATCGGAGATTACATCGGACAGCGGACTTATCAAAAAAAATATAGAGGCATCTCTCTATTGTTTCAACACTGTTCAATCCGCAGAAATAAGGACCACTGAAGCTGCAACCAAAAAAAATCCTGTAATGAAAATGCCCTTTGAGCCTGCTGTAATCTCAAGTCCTGCTATAAACTCATCTGGAAACACACCTTTGCGGAAGACAGGCAACTGGCGGGTATTCAAGCCTGTATGGAATTACGATGCCTGCACACAGTGCATGACCTGTGTCGCCAGATGCCCAGACGGGTGTATTTCGCTGAATGCAGAAGGTTTTCCTTTTGCAGATTACGATAACTGCAAAGGATGTCTTATATGTCTTGAGGAGTGTCCTACAGAAGCGATAAGCAAAGAGAGGGAGGTCCACACATGGTAGATAAAAAAGAGATGCTTACAGGCAATTCTGCTGCTGCATGGGGTGTGAGGCTGGCTGATGTTGATTATATCCCTGCTTATCCTGTAACACCGCAGACAGAGATTATCGAGACTCTATCAAAGTGGATAAGTGATGGAATCTTAGATACCAGGTTCGTTACCATGGACTCTGAGCATTCCATGATTACAGCGGCAGGGGCTGCATCTGCAACAGGTGCAAGGGCATTTACCGCAACATCGAGTCAGGGGCTTCTGTATGGCTTTGAGATGCTCTATACAGTTGCAGGATGGCGTGTCCCTCTTGTAATGGTAAATGTTGCAAGAGGGTTATCAGCGCCGATAACCCTTGAGCCTGACCACAATGATATTCTATCTGCCAGGGATTCGGGATTTTTGCAGATTCACTGTGAGACCTGTCAGGAGGTTCTCGATTCTATATTACTGGCATATCGCATGGCTGAGGATGAGAGGATTCTTCTCCCTGTCCTTGTTAATATGGACGGGTTTCACCTTTCATTTACAAGAGAGCCTGTAGAGATTCCGGACGCCGATACTGTTAGAAAGTTCCTGCCGCAATATAATCCAAAACACGCCTTTTTCAAGGCATCGCAGCCAATGGCACAGGGTGTGGCTGTCCTCGGCGGACCTATATATTCTTACTTCAAATACCAGATGCACCTTGCCTGTATGAAAGGACTTGAGGTTTATAAAGAGGTCTCAGAAGAATTTGAAAAGATCTTTGGCAGAAGACATGATACTGTAGAAAGATATATGACCGATGATGCCGAATATATACTGATTATGACCAACTCTTTTTCAACTCTCGGCAAAGATACTGTTAAAAAAGCAAGGGAAAAAGGCATCAAGGCAGGGCTATTAAAGCTAAAGCTATTAAGACC
>JACQEW010000319.1 GCA_016200365.1 Nitrospinota bacterium | reverse complement strand
GAAAAAAAAGAGGAGCCGATAGGCATGACAACCCGAGGCGACCGAAAAAGTTTTAAGAACGAAGACCTTATCCTTAAGGTTACAACGAATATTGATCCCTCTGTATGGGATGAGACCAAATATGAGGCATTTCTTGACGAACTTTGCGGAATGCGCGAATACCAAAAAGAAGCCATCCGGACAACATTGCGATATTTTCTCGGCGGCAAATATGCCAACCTTCGTGAACTGGCAAGAGAAAACTTTGGAAGCAACGATGAGATTCAGCAGCGATACGGCTCATGGGCAGGGATGGAGCGTCACCTGCAATTGTCGGATCAATTATCTTGCTCAATAGACCTTGCTACTGGAACAGGCAAAAGCTATGTGCTTTATGGACTTGCTGCCATATTACTTGCAGAAGGCACGGTTGACAGAGTGCTTGTTTTATGTCCATCAAATACGATAGAGGCGGGGCTGCTCGAAAAATTTAGAGAGCTTGCCAGCAATGCTGACCTGCGGGATGTCTTGCCTAAAGATGCAAGAATTCAAACACCCAAAATAATAAATGCCTCTGAAACCATTGTTGACGGTTCAATATGTGTTGAGAATTATCATGCAATCCTTGAGCATGTAAAGTCATCAATCCGTGACAGCCTCAAAGGACGCGGTGAGCGTGTTGCTGTATTCAGCGATGAAGCCCATCATGTAGCAAATGAAACAAGCGCAAAGGCAAAGAAGTGGAAAGAATTTTTACTCAATCCTGAATATGGTTTTAGAATCATGGTTGGTGTATCCGGCACATGCTATGTTGGTGATGATTATTTTGCTGATGTAATTAACCGGTATTCATTACGGCAAGCCATAGAAGGTTATTTTGTGAAAAAGGTTGAATATGTCTCCGAAATGCCTGAAACTGATGATGCTCCAGAAAAATGGCAGCTTATATATAACCGGCATAAGGATTGGAAAAAGAAATTAAAGAGGCATGGCATTAAGCCACTTTCCATTATAGTGACTAAAGGAATCTCAGACTGTAAGCGGGTCGCCGAGGAGCTGCAAGGATTCTTGCAAGAGTGGGAAGAGATTTCATCTGAGGATGCAGAGAATAAAGTATTAGCCGTAACTTCTGCAAGAGAACATCAGCCGAATGTAGCTAAACTCAGGATTGTTGATAACCCTGCAAGTAAGGTTGAATGGATTGTCTCAGTATCCATGCTCAGTGAGGGATGGGATGTAAAGAATGTTTTTTTAATTGTGCCCCATGAAGAAAGAGCGTTTAACAGCAAACTCCTTATAGCGCAGGTGCTTGGTCGCGGGCTGCGTGTACCGGAAGGCTGGAAAGGCGAACAGCCGATAGTAACTGTCTTTAATCATGATGCATGGTCAGGGCGGATAAGGCATTTGGTTAATGAGATATTGGAAATTGAGCGACGATTATCTTCTAACATTATACCTGCATCACCCTATCATTTTGACCTTCATAATCTCAACTACGACCGTGATGAAGATACAAGTGAATTCACGAAAAAAGGGGAGTACCGTTTATTGGAGCGTGGATTTGTGGACTTGCCCACACAGGTAGAAGCTGAGGATGTTACCATTGTTTTTGAACGGGCTGTTTCATGGGAACACAACAAATTCAAAACTCAAATTAAGCATAAAACCTACAGTATTGAAGAAGTCGCAGAATTGATGTTCAGGAGGCTTCAATCCATTGATGAAGAAACAAAGGATGTTGATGACCCAAAAGACAGGACTAATTATACAAAGAAGTTTCCGTTAGGGCGTTTGGAGCAGATTGTTAAAGAATCTTTAAAGATGGCAAAGATCAAATCAGGACGAATCACTGAAGCTAACCGGCAAAAATTCCTGCAGTCGCTTGGACCATTAAAGCGAAAGAAATCGAAGAAAGTGGTTTATAAACTTAATCCAAAAGCCCTTATCACCTTAAATACAAAAGAGCGGCACACAGAAAGTTGTAGTGCGGCAGAGTTGAGAAGGCCGGATAAGACCATTTTCTTTAGCCCTGATTGCGAGGCTTTTATCCCTGATGAGGAAGTCGAATTTTTCAGGGAAGTATTAGATCCAGACGGTGACTTTAGGGGCGGACGAGAGCCTGTTACAAATTCACATGATTTTAAGACACCACTAAATATTGCAATTGCAGATGCTAAGCCGGAACGCAAGTTTGTACGACTGCTCTGCGAAAGAGAGAATGCGCAAGTAATAGACGCTTGGATTAAAAATACACCTCAGCGGTTTTATCCAATAGAATATGCTTGAAAGAAAGGAAATACTCCCAAACGAGGAGAATTTAGCCCTGACTTCTTTATTAAGAAAGGTAACATGATTTTTGTTGTAGAAATCAAAGGCGATGAAGAATTATCAGATCCCTCCCCAGAGAATATAAAGAAATATGAATATACAGATGCACATTTTAAGCGTCTCAATGAATGGCTTGATAAAGAGAATATTCCTATGAGCTACCAGTTTAATTTTGTAACTCCAAAAAATTACAACAGATTTTTTCAGCAGATGCGGAATAATGAACTTACAGGGTTCCGGTCGGAAATTGATGTAGTTCTCAGCAATTCTTTTGCTAATGGAAAATAAGAGGATTGATAGGGGAGTCCGGACTTCATCATCAACTACGACATCAAATACCGCATGGGGCGGGAGAGCGAGGAGAAAGATTGATTTTTTTTGCCAAATGGTATAGGAAAAACTTATAAAGGAAAATATAAAGAAAAAAGACTTGACAAGTGTTAACTTATAGGTTAATTATATATGGAAGCTGACCTTCTATTGCCTGAAGAGGAAAAGGATATACCGTGTAAAAAGACTATCCTGTATGTTCTAACAGGAGCAAAGTGTTGGACACGTAAATATATTGATAGCCTTGAAGATAAAGACAAAAGTAAACTCCTTGCACTATTAAACAGAATTGTAGACAATGGCCCGCCGAGAAATAAAGAAAAGTTTAGACTTTTAGAGGATGGAATATTTGAAATCAAATCATACCAGGACAGGTTATTGTGTTTTTATGACAAAAACAAAAGGAACTCATTGGTCATTACGCATGGAGTCAAGAAAAAGACACAGAAACTATCAAGAGATGAAATAGAGAGGGCAAAAAACCTGAGAAAGGAGTACTATCGGGAGGAATGAAATGACAAATAAAACAGCAGCAGAATGGATGAAGGAAAGCATTGCCAAGTATAAAGATACCTTTGAATTCAAAATCGAAAATGTGATTTTGGATATTACAGAAGAAGTTTGCAGAGCAATGGAGGAAAATGGAATCGGCAGGGCTGAACTGGCTGAAAAGATGGGGGTATCCCGCGCTTTTATTTCCAAGTTGCTGAATGGTACACCCAACCTCACAATTAAGACATTGATGAAGATTGCTATCGTTTTGGATAGAGAAATGAGTGTAAGGATGCCGCCTGCTGGTTTTAAAATCCCACATCTTTACATCTCTATTGAAGGATATAAGCCTGTTACTGGAGATGAGGTTTCGTGGAAGTTTGCAAAAGCGGAGAATGATATCTACTTTAATGATGAGGGGTTAAGAAATGTCGGATAACATACGAATGACTTTTGACCATTTTGCTATTACCGCTATTTCCTTTAATTTGAATCGTGATTTTCATTCGGAGAAGGATGTAACTGTAAGCCCGGAAATTGAGGGAAGGGCAGATTACGAGAAAGAAACCCGAAAACTTCGGGCTTTTATGAAAGTTTCTCTGAATAGCGGTAATTTGCCGTTTTATCTTACGGTAGAAGGCGTTGGGGTGCTTACTTTTGATGGAGACCCTGATCAGAAGACGCTTAATAATATCTCTTCAATCAATGCCCCTGCGATTATATTTCCATATATTCGGGAGACTGTAGCAGATATTACACGAAGGGCCGGTTTCCCACCCCTGCACCTCCCACCTGTTAATTTTGTAAACATTGCGAAAAAGGCTGCACCAGCCGATATTCATTCAGGCAAAAATATAGCAAAGATTAGTGCCACGGTAGGTAAGGCGAAGGCGTCAAAGAAAACATTGAAAAATAATGTATGGCGGACTTTTACACACAAGGCAACCAAGAACTCTTAAAACTGCACAAAACCGCCTTTCTCTGTTCCCGCAAATGTCCGGCGGATATAGTTCTAAAATCTTATGATTGGGCTATTGAGCGGAGAGGTATTCAAAAATCTCGGAAAATGTGCTGATGCAGTTGAATTGGCTGAGGAATTATATGCTTCTATCAAGGTGCGTTATAGATTGGATCCAAAATCAGATGATGGTCATTTGGAACCGCTTTGGGAGGGGATGAACCTTTTTAAAAAACGGGCAGAGATGTAACTTGATGTCCGAGCAAGGTTAATGCTTTTGTATGTGCAGTATTGCTTATGGGTTTGTCTATTTTTGGATTGTAAATTTTTTTAATGATTCCGCTGTCAGCGTCAAATGCCCACAAGCCTACATTGGTTGATTGAAATACTGGTAATGATTGTTTAGCCTTCATAGCTTCGCCTGGAGGCATAACTACAAATGTAGAATTAGCATAATATTTATACCGATAAGCCTGTGCAAGTGCCTTTCGCCAATCCTTTATTTTCATTTCGAAAGCGTGCAAAGTCGTTTTCCGAGATTTAGTAAAAACTGATATAATGTCGGCAATTCCAAGTCCGGGGATATGAAGTTCTCTGGCTATTTTAAATTCAAAAGATTGGCAATGTTCTGATATTCTGTTTGATATTTCTTGATGATATGTGCGTCCAAAAGCCAGAACAAAATAGGATTCCGTTCGTTTATTAGAAGAATGTTTTGGTAAATTTCTACGAGGATGTTTATTGAAAGGAATTAAATACTTCATTTGAATATATAATAACATATCAGTGAAAAAAACTTCAATACATAATTTTGAAGTACATTATTTTTTTAACACAGTGGTATGCTTTTATTAAATACCGCATGGGGCGGGAGAGTGAGGAGGAATAGCGATGACTGATTTAAAATGTCCGATATGTTCAAATACTTCTATCAAACCTCCAACCATAGAAGTTGCTGGGAAAAAATATGATTGTGGAATTTGCGGGGCATTTTTAATAGCTGTTCCAGCAGAAGAAACTCTAAAAAATAAATCTTGTGATTATAAGCTTTCTGCATGGATTCGTGAGCATCATGAGTTTAAAAGAGAACCCCCAAAAATAACAACATATATTTTAGAAGATGTCTTAAAGAATTTTCCTGATCACAAAGTATCAGAAAAGCAAACCTTACTTATGCGTGCGATAGAGCGTAGAACTGATTATCCCGGCGCAGAAGTTCGAATTAATGACCAAGACTATCCTTTAGCGTGGGCTAAAAATTACGAAGAATTAAAATTTATTATTAGATCACTTAAAGAACGTGGATTTATTTATATTAATGATGCTAATGAGGATAGACTCAATATAGGTTTTGTTCAGACTAAGATTTTGCCTAATGGCTGGGATTATCTCGATAAACTCACAATTACCTGCCTTCACAAATCAGGCATTTGTTGCTATGTCATTTGAAAAGGAATTAGATAATGTTTGGGAAGATGGAATAAAGCCGGCAGTTGAAGATGCTGGATATGATCCCCATCGCATAGACAAAGAGCCTCACATAGACCGTATTGATGCAAAAATTATTGCCGACATTAAGGACTCAAAATTTGTTATTGCAGATGTTACCCGTCAAAAACAGGGAGTTTATTTTGAAGCTGGTTTTGCTCTTGGATTAAATCGTCCTGTTATTTGGTGCGTAAGAGAAGATGACCTGAAAAATATTCATTTCGATACTCGACAATACAATCACATTGTCTGGAAAACACCAGAAGATTTGAAGGAAAAACTTTATGATTGTATTTGTGCTGTTATTGGTAGAGGAAAGAAATCTGAGGAGAAATCTTGACTCAGGAAGAACTGAAAAGACTTTTATAGGAATTAAGAGCCTTGCCTGCTGAAACCGAATGGGTGGAGTTTAGAGAGAAAAAACTGGTATAATTAATAACGAGGAGGTAAACAAATGAGAACCTTTGAAGAAATAAAAGAAATCCTTCAGGAACACAAAGATAAACTCAAGGAACAATACGGCTTGAAAGAAATCGGCATATTCGGCTCGTATGTAAAAGATGAACAGGATGAAAAGAGTGATCTCGATATTCTCATAGAATTGGAAAAGCCCATAGGTTTTGTGAGATTTATGAGGCTTGAGAACGCTTTGTCCGAGCTTACAGGCGTTCAGGTTGAGATGGTAACCAAAAAGGCATTAAAACCTTATATAGGCAGGCGTATTCTGCAAGAGGTAAGGTATGTCTGAAGACAGGCTTCTGCAGGATTATTTAAACGACATCCTTGAATCTATTGCAGACATAAGAGATTTCACTGCCGGAATGGCAAAAGAAAGATTCTATGTCGACAAAAAGACAATAAAGGCTGTTGTGAGAAGTCTCGAAGTCATTGGAGAAGCGGTAAGTAAAATTCCTCAGTATCTCAGAAACAATTATCAGGAAACGCCATGGGAGGAAATTATTGGGATGAGAAACCGGCTGATTCATGAATATTTCGGCGTAGATCTCGATATCGTTTGGCAAACAATAGAAGAAGATTTGGAACCTTTGGATAAAATCATAAAGAGGATAGTTTCTGAAATCTCTTAAAATTACAGACTTACAGACGAGGATCTGGACTTTATAATTAACCATATCATCAAATACCACATGGGAAAGGAGTTGGATGCAGAGGACTAATGATACTATATTACACTCTCGGCAATACGGATATTCTGAAACTGCACAAAACCGCCTTTCTCTGTTCCCGAAAATGCCCGGCTGATGTAGTCTTAAAATCTTACGACTGGGCGATTGAGCGGAGAGAAAAGGGAGACTGCGTTATTTCTGGCTTTCATTCAAAGATAGAAAAAGATGTTTTGCACTATCTCTTAAAAGGCTCTCAACCGGTTATTCTTGCACTGGCGAGGGGATTTAAAAAAAGGCTTGAACCTGAACTCAAAAAGGCTTTGGATGATAAACGGTTGCTCATCATTACGCCGTTTGAAGAAAAAGTTAAAAGGGTAACTTCTGAAACATCGGCTCGTAGAAACAGATTGATGGCAGAGGTTGCAGATGAAATATTTGTTGCCTATGCCTCAAAGGGTGGTAATCTGGAAATCCTCGCTTCAGATATTTTAAAAACAGGAAAATTGATACATTATTGGTAAGATATAACCAAACACATAGTCAAGTGTGCACTATGTAAGGAGATTTTCGTATGAAAAGATATATTTTTATATTGATTCTTGCAGGGTTGTCGGCAGGTGCAGCAGTATATCTTTATACTGCAAAGACAGATACAGGAACCGTGCCTGAAAAATCCTTGCCTATCCCTCCTGAAATCTACAAAAGGGATATGACCCTTTATTTCTCTTCAAAGAACGAAGAGTATCTGGTGCCTGAGATGCGTCAGGTAAGCTTGAACGGCTCTATAGAAAGTCAGATAGCAGATTTGGTAAAAGAGCTTATAATCGGCTCAAAGGATTTAATCAATATCATGCCAGAGGGGGTAAAAATTAATGGAGTAAGGATAGAGAAGAATGGAATACTTTATATAGATTTTAATAAAGAGTTAAGGGATAACCATCCCAAAGGCAGTTGGGCGGAAATGATGACTCTCTATTCCATAGTCAATACTGTTACGAAAAATTTTCCTGATATAAAGAGGGTCAGGATACTTATAGAAGGCAGGGAGACCGATACGCTAACCGGACATATTGATACAAGAAAACCGCTTACCGAAAACATGGAGATAGTGAGGAAATAGGATGTAAAAACCTTTTTCTTCACTTCCGTTATTTTTTCTTTTGCTCTAATATTTTAATCATTACATTATTGTTCAAAAGAAAAAATAAAAAGTCGTTCAGAAAAAGGTTTTTCCCTTAAATAAATAATGGAGAAAAAGTCTGAAAGTGATAAACCCATCGGGATATTTGATTCAGGCGTTGGCGGATTGACTGTATTGAAGGAGATTGCAGCCCGTCTTCCAGAAGAGGACATTATATATCTCGGCGATACGGCGAGGGTGCCTTATGGAATCAAGTCCCCTGAGACTGTTATAAAATTTTCTCAACAGAATGCACGGTTTCTTTTGGAAAAAGGCATAAAAATGCTTGTAGCAGCCTGCAACACCTCTTCTGCCGTAAGCCTGCCTGCATTAAGGGAGGAGACGGGTATTCCTGTTATAGGTGTAATAGAACCGGGTGCAAGGGCTGCGGTCAGAAGCACAAAAACAGGAAAGATAGGTGTCATTGGAACCGAGGCAACTATTAAAAGCATGGCTTATGAGAAGGCAATAAAAGGGGCAAGGGGGCAAGGGGCAAAGTTGGAAGTAATTACAAAATCGTGTCCGCTTTTTGTGCCTCTGGCAGAAGAAGGCTGGATTGAAAATCCTGTTGCAGAAATGACTGTAGAAATTTATTTAAAAGATTTAAGGGATAAAGGGGTAGATACGCTTGTTTTGGGCTGCACCCACTATCCTTTGCTTAAAAATACAATACAGAGATTTATGGGTAATGGTGTTTTACTTATAGATTCTGCCGAAGAGACTGCTAAAGATATAGAGAGCCTATTAAAAGAAAACGATTTGCTTTTAAAGGGTAAATTGTCAATCAAAAACTTCTATGTCAGCGATAACCCCGAGAGATTTTCAAAGGTAGGGAGGGTCTTCCTCGGCGAGAACGGTCTCGGCAGGTTATCCACAGTGGATTTGAGCCGCTACTAATTACTCCTTATCGCCCTTCTTATGCTGCATGTAGAAGACGAGGGCAATCAAAACAGCCGCAATGGAGATGCCAAACATAAGGGTCTCCTTTGCATCTTTCCATTCCACGAGATGCTCAAGAAATGTAACTGCAAGTATCAATATAATCACGCTGGCGAGCTTCTCCTTTAATCCGTCGAGATTTGTTATTACGAGCCATTCCGGCACATCTATTTTACCGAAGAAGAGCTCGTAAATGGCAATGGAGAATATATAAAGGACAATAGCAAGAAGGAGCGAGTCCAATGCCGAAATCATGTGGACACCGCTGTGAATCTCCTCATGGGTGATAAGCCCTGTAATCAGGGTTACCACATTTGTAATCATCTTTGTAGTTCCCCAGACAAATGTAGCTGCTGATGCGAGGAATGTGGAAACAACCGCCAGCAGTATAATATATTTCCCTTTTTCTAAGATAAATTTGAGCATATAGCGTCCTTTCCGAAATCAGAGTCTATCAGCAGATACAATATTTGTATTGATAAACTCACTATCATATAGCGTCATTTCTATTTCCATTGATTTTTTTATATCATAATTTGCAATCAATAACTCTTTCCCCTTTTGTGCTGTCTGCTGTTTATAATTATTCATCCCATATTGTAATTCCCACTCAACTTGATAAAAACCTCGAAATAACTCTTTAATATACTCACTATTATCATAGGTCATTAGCCGCTTATATTTACATTTTTTCAGATTTTCAAGAAAGAGTTCGTGATCAAAACCTATATGAAGCCCCCCTTTTTTTCCATATAATCTTGACTTAACGGCTGAATAATATGGCGGATCTAAAAAGATAAATACATTTTCGCCCTCTCTAAACAACAAGTCAGTATAATCTTTTGAGCTGAATTCTATATGTTTGACAACATGGTAAGCCTGTTTTAATCGCTCGATAGAAGATATTGTAAATCGTTTTTTGAATGACTGTTCAGAATATCCTCCACTATCAACAACACCAGAAAATGTAATTCTGTTCAACACAAAAAAATCTACTGCCCTCTGAAAATCCGATAACGGATGTTGTCGTTTTGTAACAAGTTCTTGAAATAATTGTCTCCCATTGCTGTATTCTTTTTTCACACTGAGAATTTCTTTGATTAACTCATCCTTATTTGATTTTAATTCCTTCCAGAAGCAATACAAATCATAATTTATATCACTTGCATAATATTGGGCATGCGGTTTTTTCTGAACACAGTAAAACGAAAAAGACCCTCCCCCCAAAAATGGCTCTCTCAACTCTTCATATTGCGGAATAAACCTATAGAGATAGTCTACAGCCCTGGATTTTCCACCCGGGTAGCGTAAAGGACTTTTAATCATCTTTCTTGACCTCTCCGTATTCTATAATAACCTCAAAGTTGTTTGCCCTTGCTTCTTTGAATAAAGTGTTGACCAATTTTTCTCTATTTCCCCTAAAACCGTTCCTCTTGAAGAATGTTTTAATCTCACTTTCATTCATGCCTGTTATAATTTTTCCATGTATTTTTTCAGATGTTAGCCTGAGTATAGGAATAAAATTGACAGTCGTTTTAGAATCTTTATAGAGCTCATCTATATTTGAAAAGAGAAGCATTTTGACTGCCAGTCATTAACATCAGATTCAAATGATACTGTCGGCAAAGGGCTTTTGAGAAAACTTTGATACCTCATATTCGTTATCTTGCCAAATAGTTTTGGCATATTCACAACCTCCTACTTGTTCTATGCAGTCTCAGTCAGCCTTCTTGTTCGCTTGTTTTAAACGTTCAATGGCATATTGAACATACTTTTCTTGAGTCTCGATTCCAATGTGTTTTCGCCCTAATTTCTCGGCAGCTATATTCGTTTGCCCGCTTCCGGTAAATATATCAATGACAGTATCATCCTTATAAGAATAAAACTGAATAATTCTTTTTGCTAATTCTTCTGGAAAAGGACAGGGATGAAGATTTTGCTGAGGAGCAACAGGGGGAATTTTCCATACATTTTTACTTGTTTCTCCTTAATAATCGCCCATATCGAGCTTATTGGACTGTTTCTCTTTAGGCGATCTAAAATGGTAGATATTATTTTGTTCTTTTTTCCCTGCCGGTTTTTGGAAAACCAATACATATTCAGCAACCAGACTTGGATAATAATATCCCGGATAAGGGTGCTGCATTAACACGCCGCTTCTTTTATCTTTTGCAATCTCTTTTTCCCAAATAATATCTTCTTTAAACTGCCAGCCTATCTCCTCCATCCAGACGGCAAAGTGAAAGGGTAATGGCACTCGAATACCATTCCAGCCCACCGGGGAGATATTAACAACATTATGTCCTCCCGGCTTAATTATGCGATACAATTCCTTAAATCTATCAATCAAAAAGGTTCGATAAAAATCATAAGACACCTCTTTACGCTCCCAGTATTTAATCTTTCCTTCAAGTTTTTTGATATGCTCCTCATAATTTATGGCGTTATGATATGGCGGAGAAGTAAAAGCAAGGATAATAGAATCATCGGGAATCGTCTTCATAACATCTAAACAGTCGCCTTGAATGATTTCCCCTTGCCCAATTTTATGGACTCTAATTTTCTCTTGTGTCCATTTGAATCGTCTCCCTAATTCTAATGCCGAAATAATTTGTAATGCCCTACTGGTTCCAATTCCAGAGAATTTGCTTAGCTCCTCTATAGTTATAGAATTATTTAAGTTTGTCCGAATATATTCAACAAGCTCTTTGCTTAAATCAAAGACATTTTTTTCTTTAGAGCCATGTCCCAAAATAATAGCAATCAAATCCTCAGTATTAATTTGACTTGGATTTTTAAGTTCAAGCAATTTTTCTCTTGGTTTTTTAGATTCGTTGTTCATCTTACTATACCATGCCCAATACTTATATCTTTTAAGTCTATACACCACCTCATAAAAATTAAATTTCCTATCATAATCATATTTAACCTGAATCCTGCGTCATTTTATAGAAATTATGATACTACAACCCTCAAAAGACAGCATTAAATATATGGTTTCATGGTATGATAAAGCTTATATAGATGTTATCATATTAACATACTTTTAAATTAAGGGTCTTCAGGAAAATGAGTGGGTAATTTTTTGCATTTTTATATCTCAGGCAGCATACAAGTCAGTATTTTTAACCTCAGATATTCCTCATCCCTTAAACCATAAGCCCTTCTCT
>JACQEW010000027.1 GCA_016200365.1 Nitrospinota bacterium | reverse complement strand
TTATCATCCCCTTTAAATATTCTACTTCCTTTTTGAACTTCTGTTCTTGATTCATAAAAATGGTGTCAGACCTTGAAATATGAATTAAGCCTATTTATTACTTCCGATAATTTCTTATCCTGCTCCATATCAATTTTTAACCTTGCCACTGCTCTTGCTGGTTCAGGCTTGTAGCCCCGTATTTAATACGGGGTTCAATCTTCAAGATTGAACCAGCAATAGTATAAAAGATTGCAAAATAAATTCAGCCCCGCTTTTTCCCATCAAACCGAATTAACCTTTGCCCCTCACCCCGCCTCTCCCCTTTGGGGAGAGGATTGAGGTGAGGGGGGATTTTTCCATACATTAAAATATTGCTTGTAAAACTCAATTCCTATATACTTCATATAGAAGATAGAGGATAGAAGGTAGAAGTCAGAAGTCTTTATTCTATCTTCTATTCTCTACCTTTTATATTCTGATTTTTATTATGAGCTGGATAGATATAGTTTTTATTCTGATACTCGCAGGCAGCGTAATTTACAGTGTATACAGGGGCATGGTAAAGGAGATCTTCTCTTTAGCATCCATTGCAATAGGATATTTAGCCGCTGTCAATTATAATCTGCCTGTATCCGTTTATGCCTCGAAGGTGCTGAATCCTGCCATTTCCAGATGGGTAAGCTTTGTAGCGATATTTGCAGTTGTGTGGGTTATAGTCATACTTATAGGGAAGCTGATCCAGAAGGTGATAAGCGTATCCGTAACCCTTTCCGTTGTAGACAGGGCTGCAGGAGGGGTAATCGGTGCGGCAAAGGGCGTAATGATACTGTCGGTCGTCATTCTCCTGCTGTCCGCCTTTTCCTTTACAAAAGGGCATATTTTAAAATCCTTCACTGCCCGGTATATAATAGCTATAAGCAAGACGGTGATTGGAGTCTCGCCTGTCGAGTTTGTCAATGAGATAAGAAGCGATGTGAATATACAGAAGATTATCCCCCACCTCATGATGCAGAGGTGTCTGATGAGGACAGAAAAAAACTGGATGAAATAATAGAGAAAGAGGATAGAAGATAGAAGTCAAAAACCTTTTTTTCTATCATCTATTTTCTATCTTCTATCATAATGGGAGGTATTTATGGCACAGGATTTGAGAATACTCGTTGTGGATGATGAAAAGGATATAAGGGAGGGGCTTAAGGAGCTGCTGGAAAGCGAGGGTTATAAAGTTGATACTGCTGTTGACGGCACCGATGCCATTGAAAAGGTCAGGAGCCTGAAGTATCAGATTGTTATTACCGATATAATGATGCCTAAGATGTCCGGTATAGAGCTTTTAGAGAAGACAAAGCACATAAGCCCTTTTATCGAGGTAATTATGATAACAGGCTATTCGACACTCGAAAGGGCTCTGGAGTGTATAGAGAAAGGGGCTATCAGTTATATAGAAAAGCCGTTCAAGGAGTTTGATGTTATTGTCGAGAGGATAAGAAAGGCGGCAGGCATTATAAAGGATAAGAGAGAGATTATGACCGCTGCTATGAGAAAGATGAAGGAGAAGAGGGAGTGAAGGAAATGATGCAGGAAGCAAGAAGCAAGAAGCAAGAAACAAGAAGCAAGATTTTTTTCTTGCCTCTTGTCTCTTGTCTCTTGTCTCTTGCATCTTGCATCTTGCATCTTGCATCTGTTGCGGATGCCTTTTCTCTTGGGGCTATCGAGGTTAAAAGCTCTTTTAATGAAAACTTTACCGCAGAGGTTCCTGTCAATACCGATGGAGAGAAGGGTCTGCAAGTTTCTATAGGCAGTAAAGATGACTATGCACGACTCGATATTTATAGGGATAAAGTAGTAGACACCATATCCATTAATGTGGAACCTGTTGATAAAAACAAGTCAATTGTCAAGCTTTCCTCCGGCCATCCTATTAACCAGCCATCCTTTAATCTGATTATAAAGGCGACGCTCAACGGCGGAACGATTCTCGAAAATTATGTTCTTGCAATAGATTTTCAGAAGATACTCTCTCTTAATGTTCCTTCAGCGGATGAGAAGCTTAAAGTTGAAGCGGGCCAGCCGCCAGCCGTTAGCAATGTTATTTCAACCGAAGGGAGAAACCTTCAGCCTTTGCATCGTGAGCCTGTCGAACCGAAGGCAGAAGAGGTAATTGCCCAGAAACCTGCGGCAAAGCCGATAGAAGAAACAAAAAGAGTCGGGAGTCAAAAAACAGAAGACATAACAGAGTCAATAGAGTCTCAGTCCTCTGTTAAAGCTAAAGGATTAGAAGTCAAATCACCACCATCACATGGACAGATTCAAATCTCAGGATATAACTTTGCAAGAAATATGAAGATGGGAGACAGATTGGAGGATGTTAAAAATCTTCAAGCCTTTTTAAAATCGGATTCTTCGATTTATCCGGAGGGTTTTGTGACAGGATACTTCGGCACAATGACGAAGGCGGCAGTTATACGATTTCAGGAGAAATATACCTCTGAAATTCTAACACCCCTTGGTCTGAAATCAGGCACGGGTTATGTAGGTCCTTTTACCCGTGCTAAATTAAATGCCCTGTCAGAATCAATATCGTCATTTAAAAATATGACGGAAGCCCCGCCCGTTGAATCTCTGCATCCGATCGAAAGTTTTACAAATGGGGAGATAATAAGACAAAAAATTATGGAGTGGAAAAAGGATTGGGAATCAAAAGATTTGGAAAAGTATATATCCAGATATTCAAAGGGATTTTCGTCGGAGGGATATAACCTTTCGACATGGAAGGAATCCAAGAATAAATTTAACCGGAGACATAGCAACATGGAGATAACGATAGAGAATATCCAGATAAAAAAAGAGAAAAATCTCATTACAGCTTCATTCCTGCAAAAGTTTAAATCCGATAAGATAGAGAGCAGCGGCAGGAAGCTCCTTTATTTTGAGAAGGAAGGGGATGACTGGAAGATTAAAGATGAAAAGTGGAACAGAGATATACCATCAATCAGACATCCATATACCATCCATATATCCTCATTTAAAGAGAGGGTCGCGGCTTTAAAGGAGGTTAATTATTTCAGGAAAAACGGATATTCGGCTTATGAAGTTCCATTTAATATAGCAGGCAAAGGCATCTGGTATAGGGTTATAATGGATAGATTCGCCTCTCTCTACGAGGCAAGGGAATTTGCAAAGGCCCTTACAAGAGACGGACGCGCTGCTTATGCGAAGGAGA
>JACQEW010000321.1 GCA_016200365.1 Nitrospinota bacterium | reverse complement strand
TAAGATTGAATAGTGTATCGAACGGGTCTTACGGAACCGTAACGGTATCCCCCGGTGTAGCAGAACAATTGACTTCAGAAATAAAATATCTGACCGATAAGTCATATAAAGGGATGATATTTGCCGAAGAGGAGGATATCCAGAAAAAGACTAAGGATATTAATGGCCAGATTGATAACCTTAATTCACGCATTAACAAAAAAGAGAATGACCTTAAAGGGAGATTTACCTCCCTTGAGGTAGCTTTAAGCAAGCTTCAGGGGCAGAGCAGTTATTTAAGCCAGCAGTTGGCAAATTTGAATAATCTTGCACCGGGAAGCAGGAGAAGGTAAGGAGTAGGCAGTAGGACAGGCGTCCCGCCTGTCAATACTATAAAAAGAGGAGGGGTTTATTATGTATACAAACGGACAGGCGAAATATTATCAGGATACGCAGGTTTTGACGGCAAAGAGGGCGAAGCTGGTCTTAATGATGTATGACGGCGCCATAAGATTTGCGAGAGAAGCGGTTAAAAGGATCCATTCAAAAGATATTGCAGGGAGAGGCACTTACATAAGGAAGACGCAGGATATAATACTGGAACTGATGAATTCGTTGGACAGGGAGAATGGAGGGGAAATTGCCGCTAATTTATCAAAGCTTTATCTCTTTATGAACCGGAATCTTATAATGGCTAATATACAGGGGGAAGATAAATTTATTGAAGATATCGTAAAAATTCTTACAGAATTGAGGGACGCATGGGATACTGTAATAAATAACGGACATCGGAATGAGGCGATGGCAATAGAGAATAGAAATGGACATATTGAAAGAAAAGTGGCTATTAGATGTTGAAAAGAGTGAATAGTGAAAGTGAAAGTGAAAACTGATGAACCTTCTGCTTTCCTTCCAATCCAAATTCCGTATAGATCATTGTTCCATCTGTTAAAAGGTTGACTGATTATACAAAGAAGGTTGTAAGGTGCTGATTTTATATACTGAATGCAAAGCTGTGTCTTAATGCCTTTTCCTGATCTTTTTTCTTATCTTCTTTACGGAGGTCTTCGAGGGTTATGGAGTCGAGTATATCGGATATGTGTTTTGCAAGTTTCTGCCAGACAACACTGGCGACACAGTCCCCTACCTTTTTACAAAGCTCTTTCTTCTTTTTGCTCAAGTCGGTGCATTCGGATATGGATATGTCCTCGCTGACCGCCCTTAAAATATCCCCTATCGTTATGTCAGAAGGACTCTTTGCAAGGACATAGCCTCCGCCGGGTCCGCGGATGCTGTTCACCAGCCTTGCCCTTCTCAGTCTTACAAAAAGCTGCTCCAGATAGTGGAGCGATATCTCTTGTCTTACGGAGATATTGGACAGCGGGACAGGGTAGTTGTGAGACTGTTCTGTGAGGTCGAGCATCGCCCTTACAGCATATTGTCCTTTGGTTGATATTTTCATATATTTACAAGTTGCAATTATAGTTCCTTAATTTTGCACTTTGCATTTTGAATTTTGCATTTATTCAATTACATCCCCCTCAATCGGGTTTACCTTTATATTTTTCACTTTTAGATAATCTATCGCCCTATCTATATCGGCATCGTCTCCGCTTATCTCCAAATCCATCCATCCTGCCCTTTCTGTCATATCAGCCCTTCTTATATTCGTAATGATGTTATATTTTTTTCCGATTTCATAGATAACAGGTTTTCTTGTTTGAGTGTCCGGAAATGTTAGATGTATCCTTACAGTGCTTATCTTTTTCCCTGTCTCCCTTTTAAGTATCTCTCTTCCCCCTTCTTCTATAATAACCCCTCTCCCTTTTAGATAAGCGATTACATTTTCAATTTCTTTCTTTTCTCCATTCAACTCCAATATTACCCACCCTTCCGTATGGCTGACCTTTGCCTTAAAGATTGTCGGCACAATATCAAAATCCTGTCCCAACCTGTATATTACAGGCTCTCTTATAAGATTTTCAGGAAATGTCAGGGACACATATTTCTTTGCCATAAGACCCCTTTTAGCCACGAATTTACACGAATATTCACGAATTACCCAAAATAGATGCAAGAAACAAGAAGCAAGAAAAAATCTTGCCTCTTGCCTCTGACTTCTTGCTTCTTATTTTAGTGTTAATTTGTGTTCATTCGTGGCTGAATATTTATGCCTTTTTAACGATTATCTGCCAGTCCGTATCGTTAATCTTGCTTACATCGAGAACTTGATTGCCTTCGTTCTCCATGCTGCGCGGGACATTTTTTGTAGCAGGCTCATGGTCTACAATCACCTTCAATACCTGTCCCGATTCCATCTCCTCCAATGTAAGCTTTGAGCGGACAAAGGTATAGGGGCAAACCTCACCTTTTATATCGAGCACCCTGTCAATTTTCATAGAAAATACCTTTTTATCCACAGATTTCACAGATTAGCACAGATAACCCCCCTCTTTCCCCCCTTTAATAAAGGGGGAATGAAAGGGGGGTTGAAAAATCTGTGTAATCTGTGGTTGCATTAAAATTTTGTTCTTCTACCAGCATG
>JACQEW010000323.1 GCA_016200365.1 Nitrospinota bacterium | reverse complement strand
TGTATAGCAGCACCTATCCTTACAACACATGGAACACCAGTAGCGTGTGTTGATCTTTCATGCAGTAATGAGGCATGTTTGAATGAGAAATATCCTCTCGCTAAATTGATAGCAGAGAAACTTGAGCAGTATGTATACAGAGATAATCTAACAGAACAAAATCCCTCCATCCCTACTTTAACCTCCCCTTCCCCTCTTATCTCTCAATGCCAGCATGCCATATTATCATTACTTGCCAGGGGTTTCACTTATAAACAGGTTGCCAAAGACCTCGGAATCTCACCACGAACTGTCGAAAGCCATATGGAGAAATTGAGAAAAAAGTTTAATGCCAAGACAACACAACAACTGATGACAATTGTCGGTGATAAGCGTATAAAAGTCAAATAACCCCTTCCCATCGTTAATATTAACGTAGGGCAAGCCTTCAGGCTTGCTTCAGATAATGCTTGCCCTACAGCCTTACCATTTTCTTGAAGGTATTTTATATGTGTAATTCCCTATGCACTATCGGGATTTTATGAAAATGTGGTTTTTACGGACAGTAGTATAGGGAATTCCACATTTTTTAGTGATTTTCACGATGCTGGCATGTGGAATTCTCCACCTTGCTATTATTTTCCCTCTCCATATATAATTGTTCAGAAGATTTTCTGGGCATTAAGAAGTTCGATGCGTTTTTCAAAATAAATATCGGGAAACTGTTGTCGGCGATTTTATAGTAGGGTGTGGTCTTATGGATGGAAATGATGTGTTTATTACGGGTATTGGGTTAATAACCCCTGTAGGTATTGGTAAAGAAGAGGCATGGCAAAATATGCTTCAGGGGAAATCGGGGATAAAATATATTTCTCTTTTTGATGCAAGCAATTTACCAGTAAAGATTGCTGGTGAGTTGTGCAGCGATTTTGAATATGTAGCCAGAGGTTTTTTTAAAAGGAAAAGTAACTATAATCAAACAATACGATTTTCAAAAATAGGTGTAATGGCAGCCTCTTTATCCCTTAAAGATGCAGGAATTGAGTTGAGAAATGAAGATACAAGAAAGATTGGTATTTGTATTGGCACAGGAATTGGTGGGCTTTTATTTACTGAAGAGCAGGTTATGCAGTTTTACAAAAACTGGAATAATAACGATTTATTGTCAATTGTAAAGGTAACCCCAAATGCAGCCTCATCTAATATTGCAATAAATTTAAACATCAAAGGTCCATCCCTAACGGTTACTACAGCCTGTGCTTCTGGAGGTCATGCAATTGGTGTGGCCTATGATTTGATTAAAATGAATCGCATTGATCTGGCTTTAGCTGGAGGTATAGAGACCCCAATCTCTCCATTAGCTATTCTTGGCTTTAATTCTTTAGGGGCTCTATCTCCAAGAAATGGTGAACCAGAAAAGGCAAGTCGCCCTTTTGATAAAAATCGGAATGGATTTGTTATAAGTGAAGGTGGTGGAATTATTGTTTTGGAATCGAGACGACATCTGGAGGCAAGAGGTGGTAGGGCGTATTGTCAAATGCGGGATTGGGCTTTTAACAGTGAGGCTTATAGCATGGTTGCCCCTATTGAAACAGGGGATGGAATGGGTGAAATAATGGATATTGCATTGGATAACGCAGGTGTCCAAAAATCAGAAGTAGACTATATTAATGCCCATGGGACATCAACAATTTTAAATGATATTTCTGAAACTAAAGCAATAAAAAAGGTCTTTGGCAGTCTCTCATCACAAATATCTATCAGTTCCACGAAATCCATGATCGGTCATACATTGGGGGCGTCAGGGGCAATTGAGGTTGCAGTTACCGCACTAAGTGTCTATCACGATAAGATTACCCCTACAATTAATCTGGAGAACCATGACCATCAATGCGACCTTGATTATACACCAAATATTGCAGTTTCTAAAAATATCCGTGCAGCCATCTCTAATTCATTTGGATTCGGGGGCAACAACTGTTGTATTGTTTTATCAAAATAATAAGGAGGGAGTATGGAAAATATAGGTGAAAGAATTAAAACGATCCTGGCTGATGAGATTGAAGTGGATATAAATAACATCCACGATGATTCAAAATTAGTTGATCTGGGTGTTGATTCTCTGACCTTTTTAGAGATGGTAGCTGAATTTAAGGATGAATTCAATGTTAATATCTCTATAAACGAGATAAGTGAGTATCTAAAAGATCATCCAATCCGGACAGCAGGCGAGCTGATAAAATATGTCGAGGAGGTTATTTTAAAAGAAACAAAAACATAGGAGGTGGACATGGATAAATTTTTAGAGTTAGTTGATGAAATCGGAGAGGAGGACCTCCCTTCACTCATGCAGAAGATGAAGAGTGATTGGTCTCTCCTGCTTAGATTTGTAGAGCTTGCAAAAAACGATAAATACTATTTTTATCTTCGTGAGTTAGAGACTGGACAGAAACCAAGAATACGGATAAATGGAAAAGAGATGTTAATGTTTACCTCTAATAATTATCTTGGGTTAACAAACGATCCTCGTGTTAAAGAATGTGCAATAGAAGCAATTAGAGAATTTGGAACGGGATGCTGTGGATCGCCTGTAGTTAATGGATATACAACTCTACATGAAAATCTCAGCCGACAGATTGCGGCATTCAAAAGAAAAGAGGATGCCATCATCTTTTCTACAGGATATCAAACCAATGTTGGCACAATCTCTGCTTTAGTAGAAGCTGGTGATATTGTCTTTATAGACAAATTAAATCATGCCTCCATTATAGATGGATGTAAGCTCTCTGGAGCATATCTTCGTGCCTTTAATCATAATGACATGGAAAAATTAGAGAATCTGTTAAAGGAATCTGCTCAGTATAAACGGAAGTTGATAGTTGTAGACGGGGTCTACAGCATGGATGGGGATATTGCTAATCTACCGGAGATTTGTTATCTGGCTAAAAAATATTCGGCAATGGTTATGGTAGACGAAGCACATGCGACAGGGGTTATGGGATCCAATGGACGTGGAGTAGTAGAACATTATAGTCTGGAAGATGAGGTTGATATTATTATGGGGACGATGAGTAAATCACTGGCGAGTATTGGCGGATTTGTAGCTTCAAGTAAAGAGGTTATTAATTATTTAAGGCACTATGCCCGTTCCTTTATTTATTCTGCCGCATTACCGCCTCCGGCAGTGGCTACCGCATCCGCTGCAATAAAGATTATAGAATCAGAATTCCCTGCTTTAGGAAAACGATTATGGAAAAATGCAATGCAATTTAAAAACGGTTTAAATAGACTGGGCTATAACACCCTCAATACGGTTACTCCAATAATCCCTATCTTTCTGGGTGAAGACCCATTAATTACTGTGCAGATGACACGGCGGCTGGAAGAGGAAGGACTATTTATTTCACCGATGCTCCCGCCCTCTGTTCAACCAAATAAGTCCAGGTTAAGGGCTCATATTAGTGCACACCATTCATCTGAAGAGATTCAACAGGCAATAGATATTTTTGAAAGAGTTGGAAAAGAGCTGAAGGTAATATGATCGGGCGGGATTGTTTACTTACTGCTATAGGAACAGATATTATATCTGTAAAAAGGATTAAGGAGTTTGTGCTTTTGAAGGGCGAGGCAAGTCAGGAAGTTTTTACCGTGAGAGAGATGAAAAATTCAATAGAATTTGAAAATCCCTTCGAATTTTTATCACTCTCTTTTTCTATAAAGGAATCTGTTTTTAAGGCTACAGGGTGGGGATGGCAGAGAGGGATCCGCTGGACAGATGTGGAGGCACATATACCTTCAGATAAACCTCCCCAAATTATATTTCAAGGAGAGATTCAAAGATGGTTAAAAGATCAAAATATTATATGCTATGATTGTTTTTCATTTATGATTAATGATCTCCTTAATACATACATTGTTACCCTTATTGCCTTTTACAGGAGATAACGGCTAATGCATCCGGTCATAGAGATTATCAAAAGTCGTAGAAGTGTGCGAGAATATAGGGATAAAGAAGTGGAAGGGGAGTTGTTACACTTAATTCTTGAGGCAGGATGTAATGCACCTTCAGCCCACAATGCACAACCATGGTATTTCGGGATTGTTAAGGGAGAGAAGAAAGAAAAGATATCAGGTGCTATTAGAGAATATTATAAAAAGATGGTATTTGGGTTAAATAGTGTTCTGGAACAGAGTGCCAGAATTATTGATAGTGCACCAGTAATTATTACTGTCTGGAACCATTGTCCCCTCTCCTCTCGCATTGAAAAGATTAAGGACATTCCTCCCGAATATAAAGGGATTATCAGAGACTATGAGATTCAGAGTATCTCGGCAGCTATCGAAAATATGTGGATTGCTGCAACAGCCCTGGGATTAGGAATGGCATGGCTCGGGATAACTGTATTCTGTGAGAAGGAGATCAAAGAGTTACTGAATATTCGGGGGAATTTAATAACTATTCTATCTGTAGGTTATCCGAAAGGGGAGTTGTCGAGGACAAAAAGGATAAGTCTGGAAAGGATTGCTATCTTCTATCAATAATATGAAGCTACAGGGGTTAGAGATTGCAAGATTGGATAATGTAACTAAATATTATCGGTTAGGGGAGGTTCAGATTACTGCCCTCAATGGTATAACCCTTGTTTTACAGGAGGGTGATTTTACTGTCATTGCTGGTCCTTCAGGGAGCGGTAAGTCAACCATGCTTCATTTATTAGGTTGTATTGATAAGCCAGACAAAGGGAGTATTATTATAGATGGGGCAGATACCACTGGACAATCACTGGAGGAGCTTACTGAGGTCAGACTTAAAAGGATAGGCTTCATTTTTCAGACCTTCAACCTTGTCCCTGTCCTGACCGCCTTTGAAAATGTAGAGTTGCCACTCTTATTCAGGCAAATGGGTCATGGAGAGATAAAAGATCGTGTAGATGAGGCATTACATAAGGTTGGGTTATCCGATCGGATGAGGCATTACCCTTCCAGATTATCTGGCGGTCAGCAGCAACGGGTGGCAATTGCAAGGGCATTGGTTGGACATCCCGGGTTGATTCTTGCTGATGAGCCTACAGCCAATCTCGATAGCAAGACTGGTAGCGAGATTATCGAACTTTTACTCCGGGTAAATCAGGATGAAAGGGTTACAATCCTGATTGCCACTCACGACCCGGCAGTTAAAGGTAAGGCTAATAACATAATTAATATACAGGATGGAAGGATAAATGAGTTAATGAGTTTATGAGTACTGGTGACTGATTTACGCAGATTTTTTTAAGCCTTAATCGTTTTAATCTGTGAAATCTGTGGATAAAAGATATTTTTAAATGAAACTCCATAAATTGTTAAGATTCTCTTTCAGAAATCTCTTTCGCAATCGCAGGAGGACTATTATTACCCTCAGTGTAGCTGCTTCAGGTTTTGCTGCAATGGCAATCATCGCCGGTTATATTGATTTTACATTTTATGGTTTACAGGAATTGACAATCCGTAATGGTTTTACCGGTGCCGGCGGGACAGGTCATATCCAGATATTTTCTTTAAACGCATTGCAAAAAGAGGAGTCTTATCCCCTTGAATTTGGTATCTCGGATTATGAAGCCATCACAAAAGGTATACAGACTATCGATGGGGTCTTCTTTGCTATGCCAAGGATTGAATTTAGCGGGCTAATATCCAATGGAGAGAAATCTCTCTCATTTCTCGGGATGGGGGTTGATGCTAAAAAAGAGGCAGATCTCCTTTCCTTTTTTGGAAAGGATATGGCAATGAAACTTGATAATTCTGCACTATACGCCCTGCAAGATATACCGAACGGTATTCTTCTGGGTAAGGATATGGCTAAATCTTTAAATGCAAAGAGAGGAGACACCTTGATGCTCCTAAGCACTACAGTTGATGGTGCTGTAAATGCTATCGATGTAACTGTAGCAGGGACTATTACTACTGGATTCAAGACCGCAGACCGATATTACCTTCTCACACATATCTCTGATGCTCAAAGGGTGATGCAGACGGATAAGGTAAGCAAGATTGTAGCTGTGCTAAAGGATACAGAATATACCCCAATCGTAATTCCAGAAGTATCGGATATTCTCAACAGGGATTTCCCATCCCATAAATTTGCCATAGAGGGGTGGGAGAATCTGGCAGAATATTACCATGCCATCTGTGATCTATATCGTATCATCTTCAGTTTTGTAGGGGCTGTAGTAGTTGTTATTGTTACCTTAAGCTGCACCAACACTATGCTGATGTCAACAATGGAGAGGATCAAGGAGATCGGGACTTTGAGGGCAATAGGGGTATCAAGTAAATGGGTTACTGCCATCTTTCTCCTTGAAGGATTCTTAACCGGTATCGGAGGCGTCATCATTGGAACCATTTTAAAATATATCATATCTGCAATTATCAATCACTCATGGATTATGATGCCGCCTCCGCCAGGTATGAGCATCTCTTATCAGCTTCAGATATATCCTGCAACCTTTTTTATCCCCTTAATTGCCATCGTGATAATCTCCTCGACCACCCTATCGAGTTTGATAACCTTAAGAAAGGTCAGGAGGATTTCGATAGTAGAGGCAATAACACATGTGTAAAAAAAATGGATGCAGATTTACGCAGAAAAGAGGCAAGGTTTTTCTTGCCTCTTGTTTCTTGCTTCTTGCCTCTTGTTTCTTATTTGCCACAGTGGATAAAGCGGCCCCTTTTGAGGATATGGATGCACGGGCAATACTGGAGAAGGCAGATAGGACACGCTCACCGTGGTCTGACTTTGAGATGAAGGCGATACTGCAGTTTGAACAGAGGGAAAGGATGGTAGAGGAGGATTACAGGGTATATCTAAAGGATGGGACAAAGACACTTGTAGCCTTTTTAAGTCCAATAAAACAGAGGGGTAATCTCCTGCTCATGGTAGGAGAGGATCTGTGGTTTTATGTAAAGGATACCCAGAGACCGGTAAGGATTACCCCGCTTCAAAGGCTCTCGGGCGGAGCCTCTTACGGAGACATTGCAAGACTCAACTGGTCTTTAGATTACATACCCACATTTATAGGTAAAGAGAGCGCCGATGTGGGTAACACCTCCTATCCATGTATTAAGTTAGAGCTATCCGCTGATTCTAAAGGCGCTACCTATCACAGGATTCTGCTGTGGATCGAAGAGGGGCAATATTATCCAAGAAAGGCTGATATCTATCTCCAATCCGGTAAATTGATAAAGACACTCTATTTCACCCGCTTTGAGATAACAAAGGGGAGTCCTATGAATCGTGAAATAAAATTCATCGATCATTTAGATAATGATAAAACGACCATTATGAGATTTGAAGATATTGAGACCCACCCTATCCCTTCCAATTACTTTCTTAAGACGAGACTCCCTGATCTCTCAAGAGAGGTTATCAGGTGAATATAGTAAAAAATGCCATCTTACTATCTGGAATATTTATCATTCTGCAGCCATATAATTGCTTTCCCATCTCAATAAAAGTGATAGGAGAATATGAAAAGTCAGGTGAAAGAGATTCTATATTAAACCCAGATAATCTCTTAAATCGCACTGTTGAGAGAGGGGAGGGGGTAATACTCCTTGAAGGGATAAGGGAAATATTGGGAGGAGAGGGGGTGGCTGTCTTGAGGGGTGATGCCCAGTATCTTAAGGCTCCATATTCATCTTCTGATACAGAGTATCAAGGGCAGATTAATGAACTATACTATCAAAGGGATGTAAATAACTGGACAATAACCCTTGGACGAAAAAAACTGAGACTTGGGGTAGGCTATTCATGGAGTCCAACTGACATAATAACAAGGATTAGAGAGGCTTCCGACCCGGAAGACAGGCTCTATCATGTAGAGGGGACAGACTTAATTAAGCTCTCAAGGATAAAAGGAAATGGGCAGTATGACCTCATCTATTTCCCTAAAGTAATATTGGAAGAGAAAAGATTAGACCAGAATCGTTTTGGCTTTCGTTATTATCACTACATGGAACCAGTAGATCTCTCTTTAGTAGGTAAATTAGAGGAGAGTGGAAGGTGGGCTGCCGGTATAAATGGCTCATTAACACGGGGGGAAGCATTAGAACTGCATGGAGAATATCTCTACAATACAGCGAGCGATACCCTCTACCCTGCCTATAAAGAGAATCCAAAGCAGTTTTATCTATACTTTCCATATTACAGGAAAAATATAGGATCCCACAATCTGTTGATAGGCGGTCAATATACAATGAAGAACTACTGGAATATCACACTTGAATATTTATACAACAGTGAAGGCTACTCACAGGATGAATGGGATGCATATATTGAGCATATAAGATTTCTTAATCAGAGTTATCGTGAAGGAGAGAATTACGGACTTGCCATCTCAGGACTCAAAAGTGCAGCCTCTGTTTACAGATTACCCTTAAGAGACCACTATTTTTTTGCCAGATTATATAAGGAGAATATATTTACCTCTATCTCTTTAGAATGGCTTAACTTCATTGGTCTATCTGATATGAGTGGATTTCAGATAATTCAGATACAATATACAGGATTTGAAAAATATAACATTTATTTAAGGCTGCAGAAGCCCTGGGGAGGGGCATCTACGGAATTTGGACTCATTCCAGAGGATTTTAAAGGGATAATAGGTATCTTCATTTTTATAGGTTAGGAGGGCCTTAAGTGTTTTTTAGATTGATTATAGGACTTTATCTGGGAGGGATAATAATAATGAATCAAGATGGAGGATTAACGAGGGAGGGGCTTCTACTGCAGCTTAAAGATCGTTTTGATAATATCCAGTCCTACCAGTGCAATATGAGCTTAAAGAGTTTTAAGGAAGGGCATCAATTACAAAATCAGGTCCTCTGGTATAGAAGAGCGGGTTATATCCGTATTGAACAGAAGGGTCCATTCCGAAAAGGGGCAGTTGTTGTTATTCATCCTGATGGGAATATTCGCGGACATCTCGGAGGGTGGCTTTCGGTTTTAACTGTAACACTAAAACCCGATGACCCACGACTTTTAGGGGTAACAGGTGATTCTGCACTGACTGCCGACTATGGCTCTATTATCAAATCTGCCCTTGAAGATTCGCAAAAGGTAAAGAGGTATAAAATCTCTAAGGATTTTATAGAGGGGAGACCTATTGTCATCCTTGAATCCTTTGTTGAAGAAGAAATCAGCCTTTATCGGATGATAATCGATGCAGAAGATATGCTGATTGTTCAAATAGAGCGATACAAAGGGGATAAGTTGATTTCTGCTGTATCATGGAAAGATATTCAGATTAATATCAAACTTTCAGATGAGTTATTCAAATTATAGGGATAGTGTATGAAGGACAACAGGATTGGAATCATCGGTTTTGGAACAATGGGACAGGGTTTGGCACAGTGGTTTATTCATAAGGGATATCAGGTATTTATAAAGACAGAACGTCGAGAAAGTGTAGAAGATTTTATTGCCTCCATAGAAAGATATTATCTGAGGAAAGTAAAAAGAGGGGTAATGGGAATATCAGAATTCAGCGAAAGGATTAAACAGATACATTATTTAAAAGATTTTGAGGAGCTGAAAAAATTGGATGTAATAATCGAAGCGGTTAAAGAAGATTTAGAAATAAAAAGGCAGATAATATCCCAAATCAGGGGTATCGCTCCAGAGCAGACCCTGTTAGCTACAACTACCTCCTCTTTCTCGATAACAGAGTTGAGTGAGGGATTGGAAGATTGCTCCAATTTCATCGGACTCCATTTCTTTAATCCTGTAAGTATTATGGATATGGTAGAAGTGATTCCGGGAAAGGCTACCGATTCTAAAACTTTAAACAATGCCATCGAATTTTGCAAAAAAATTGGGAAGACTCCAATTGTCGTTAATGATGGGCGGGGTTTTTTAGTTAACAGGATTTTTGCAAGATTCATGAATGAGGCATCCCGGATGTTAGAATGCGGTGCTGGATCTGTTCAGGAAATTGATTTAGAGCTTTCCAATAATCTTATGCCCAATGGACCATATTATATAGCTGATTTTATCGGATTAGATGTACTCCTCAAAATTAATGAAAATCTTAATGAATATTATAAAGGCAATAAATTCAGAACCTGCTTATCCCTTAAAATGCTATGCGAAAAGGGGAGATTAGGTCGCAAGGTAGGCAGGGGTTACTATTCTTATATAGGGCAGGGAATTGATAAGGAAATGGATAAAGAGTTAATAGAGATAATTAGATTTATTAAAGGGAATTCATTAATTGAACCCTTACCCTTAAGCAGGGAAATTGCCCTTTTTTCTATGATCAGTGAGGCATTCCACTGTTTAGAAGAAGGTGTGATTATACAAGCTGCTGATATTGATTTAGCATTAAAATATGGATTGGGCATGTTTAAGGGACCTATTGAAGTAGCCTGTCAAATTGGTCCAAAAGCTGTTTATGAACGATTGAGAGATATGGCAAAGCAATTTGGGGAGAGATTTAATCCTCCTCCTCTGTTAAAAAGATTTGAGGTGTGAGATGAACACACATTATCTTAATCTTGCCCTGGAGGATTCCATTGGGATTATTACCATTAATAATCCACCGCATAATTCTTTAACACAGCCTTTAATGGAAGAGTTTTTCCAGATACTAAATTTTTTACAGAAAACAGAAGTAAAGGCATTGATTATTACTGGAAGCTCTAAATGTTTTTGTTCAGGGGTTGATATAAATGAACTTAAAAAGATAAATTCAAGATTAGATGCTGAAAACTTGACTATCAGAGGTCAGGACTTATTAAATAGAGTCGAGAATTTCCATATTCCTGTTTTAGCCGCTATCAATGGGGTCTGTCTTGGAGGCGGTGCAGAATTGGCACTTTCCTGCCATGTGAGATATTGTAGTGATAGAGCAGTTTTTGGATTCCCTGAGCTTTCTCTGGGAATTATCCCTGCATTGGGAGGGACACAGCGTCTACATAGAGCTATTGGTTACGGTAAAGCCTTTGAGCTAATTTTGACAGGTAATATTGTCAATGCAAGAGAGGCCAGAGAGATAGGATTGGTAGAAGGGGTTTTCCCTCGTGATGGATTATTGAGGGAGGTAAAGAGGATCGCTAAAAATATATCCAGTAAAAATCCTCACGCAGTGCGGTTTGTTATGGAATCCATTCTCTCTCCAGTCAGAAAAGAGCTTTCTTTACAAATAAGAAAAGACGCACATTTAAATAGCATCATTTTTTCTCAAAACACCAAAAGTTCAGACTAATAATGGAGGGAACCTATGTCTACCAAATTTTATTATTTTACGCGAGATGGAAGATGTAAATGGGCAAAAGAGCAAATTGCAAGACAAATACCGAAAGCTTTAATGATGAAACTGAGCAAAACTCCATACTATGTAATCGCTGATTGGAATTCTATAGATGGTAAAGGTATTCAAAAAGAATATTTGAGCAAGATGGGAATCCCTTATGTAAATAGCGTAGAAGAACTACCTGAAGGGGCAGGTGTTGCGGTCTCGGCATATGATGGAGACCATCAGGAGATAAAATATCTGAGGGAGAAGGGTGTTCCTATTTATGAACAGGTTTGTCCCTGGATAAAAAAATTGCGGGATATTTTTCTCAATAATATTGAAGGCTATCAATATGTATTTCTTTGTGAGGAAGATCATATGATAGCAGTAAATTATCGGAATATTTTTCCAGAGGGCACAATTTTAATCACCCCGGATAATTACAGAGAAAAACTGGACAGATTAAATCCAAACCAGCCAATTTTTTTTATAGTCTATGCTGCATTTAGGGTCAAAGATTCACAAAGAATTATTCAATATATTAAAGACAATTATAATCATCCGAATAATATTTATCACACAGATACCATCTGCCAATGGAGTGGTGGGAAAAACAGCATTTTTGATGAGGTATCGAAGGTATACCGGAATATGAATCTGGACGAAGTATGGGTTATCACTTCCTCAGAGAAGAATACATCTGTCAAATCCTTGATTAGAGAGTTTACAGAGGTTGGCTTAAAATACCGTTTGGTTAAAACAATAGATGACATTGAACAAATTGATAAAAATGCCCTTCAGGATAAGACCATTGGAATACTCAGGGCGCCTAATCCTTATTATCTTGAGGAGAATATCCTGAGCCATATAAAAAACATGGACAAAAAACTAAATCACAAAGGCACATTGCAGTTTCTTAAAAGAATATTTCAATAGAGAAGACATGAGAGTGGCAATTACTGGTGGGACAGGAACTTTAGGGAGAAATCTCATCTCAAAATTAAAAGATAAAGGTTATTGGATAAGATGCATGGTGAGAGAGAGGAGTGAGAGAAGTTTTATATTAAAATATTGTGACGAGCTTATTATTGGAGACCTAACAAAATTGGAGACTTTAGTTCCTTTCATCAGTGGTGTTACACAATGTTTTCATCTTGCGGCACAGGTTTCAGATACAGTGTCAAAAGACCTTTTTGAGGCTGTCAATGTGGAGGGTGCTAAAAATATAGTTGATACAATACTCAGCGTTAATCCAATGTGTAAATTAATATATGCATCAAGTATTTCAGCATTAAATGTTGATAAAAATAACTTCAGGAAATCCACTATGTATGCAATTAGTAAATTTAAGGCAGATCAGATTGTCTGGGATTATATAAAGCATAAAAATTTAATTGCAACCATTATATATGCTGGTTTGATTTATGGTCCTCATGACCTTCGTCTGGTACCATCTATTATAAAATATTTGAAGTCAGGGAGGCTCTTTTACATTAAAGGTGGCGAAACATTGGCTCCATTAATTTATGTGGATGACCTGTGCAACCTATTTATTAAGGTGTCTGAAGAAGATCGGACTAATGGTAACAGTTATATCAGCGTCAGAGGACTGGATATAGGGATGCACGATTTCATTAATATGCTTGCGGATAGGGTTGGCTGTCCACGTCCGAGGTATACGCTGCCCAAAAAATCTCTCATGTCCATGGCAGTTTTTCTGGAAGAAATATTCAATATCTTCAGAATAAAAAGGAATCCTCCTTTAACGAGAAGAACCGTTGATTTGCTTTCTCTTAGATGGACTTTAGATAACAGCAAGGCATGGGAAGACATGGGATGGGAACCCAAAATAGGAGTAAACCAAGGACTTGACCAAACTTTCAATTGGTACAAAGAAAATGGGATTATCTTTTAAACACATGCAATACGATGTCAGTAACGAGATTGTGATTGAGAGGATTAAACAAGTCCTTTCTGATTTCAAACAGAAAAATCCTCATTTAAGCAATCTGTTTAAGATTTCCAGAGAATTCGCTCATAAAACGAATGATGAACAGGTTATTATTTCGGATATTCTGGAAATAGCTCATAATCAGCATTTAGATGTGTTGGAAGGGAGTATTGTTTCTATTTATTATGCTCAGGCACGTCCTAATTTGAGATGCCCTGTTGCCTTTGACCATCCATTAGACCATTATCCTATGTTGAAGTTACTTGAAATAGGGCGTCAATTGGGGATTGCAGTCTGCCATAAATTTAACCATGTACCTTTAACTGGCTTTATGTTTATTGTAAATTGCATCTTTGGAGATTTTAATAAATTTACAGAACTTGATATCCCTTTGGAGTTGATAGAAATTGATATAGGCGTCAAATATAAGAAAGGGATATTAAGCCAGAAAGTATCATATTTTATGTTTTTTCAAAAAGGCGCCTTTTTAGGATACGGAGGTGGAAATTTTTCAATTTTTCCAAATATGATTTATAAAGAACTAAGGATATTTTCTCGTTGCAGTATATTAGAAAATATTGGTTGGACAAAAACAGAGAGGGGAGATATTGCAATTCCTACGAATATCGATCTCTTGAGGGAAATTTAAGCAGTATCTCTGCATATTTATGAGTTCATTAGTATGATGAAGACTCCTTTGAAGACTATACCAGAAAGCTTACTTCAGATTCTCGCATACGCTTCACTATCACCAAGTGGACATAACACACAACCATGGAAAGTCAAAATCCTGTCCTCTGACGAGCTTATTATCCAGTCAGATCCAGCTCGATGGCTCCACGAGACCGACCCAGCCAACCGGGTAACATTTTTATCCCTATCTGCATTTTTTGAGACTTTTTCTCAAGCAAGCTCCTCTATAGGATTTGAGACACAATTCGAACTACTTGCGAACACTGCAAAGGATATTGATGTTTTTCATATTAAGTTGTTACCTTCTACATCATTGCCGAGATACAATCTCGGCATTATAAAATCACGCGGCACTATTCGAAGTAACTATTCAACACGCCCTCTGGAACCTTTACACATCGATCTCATCACAAAGCTATCACCTGACAGTATCATTTACTTTCCAAGACGGTCAGAGAAGGGAAAGTGGATTGCCGAAAATCTACTCGAAGCAATTAGGCAGCAAATATTCGATGATAAGAAACAAACAGAGTTGTCTTACTGGCTCAGATTCTCCCGCAAAGAAGCTGAAGAACGAGGTGACGGACTAACTGCCGAAACTCTTGAAATCGGGGGATTTGAAAAGTTTTTCTGGCACACTTTTTTTAGCCGAAAGACCGCTCTTAGCAACTTTTTCCGGAATAGAGCAGTGAATATGGCTAATGAACAACTAAACAATTGTTCTGGCTTTGTTGTAATAAGCAGCCATAATAACTCCTTGCCATCATTATTCCAAACTGGTCGTTTATACCAGAGATTCGGTCTTAAGGTAACGGAGCTTGGTATTGCTCACCATGCAATGTCTCAATTGATGGAGGAGAATCCCTGGTCTACTCAACTGCAACACCAGATTAAATTACCCGCTATAGTTCAGTTTGTTATTCGAGTCGGCTATTCTACCGTTACTCATGGACCATCAATTCGCAGACCATTGAGCAGTTTTGTCGAAACATAGTACGGAAGGGATGGCTGAATAGATAAGAAATGAGGGATAGAAATGTGTAGCCAGACTCTCTGCCTAATGGGTCACCCATGTGTTGCGAGTCTATTGACAAAACTGGGGAGAGGTTAAAAGTTTTAACTGCATTATTTGGGTTGAAGAGAAAGGAGAGACCTGAATTTTCTATCAATAGTAAAAAAGAGGTCAAGGGGGTATACTGTTATGAAAGGACTGCTTGGCATTATAATTGTTTTCTGCGTATTTGGTGTCCCAGATGCTTTTGCTGTTAAGGGTGATGATATTTTAGGTTTTTGGGTTACCGAGGGAGGCAATTCCCGTATAGAGATATATAAAACAGGCAATAACTTATACTCGGGCAAAATAGTAGCTTTAAGAGAGCCCACCTTCCTGTCTGGTGAAGTGAAAGGTATGGATGGAAAGGCCAAGGTAGACATAAATAATCCAGATAACTCCTTGCGAAGCCGCCCCATTCTGGGGTTGGAGATTATAAGTGGTTTTTCTTTTAATGGGGAGGAATGGGGGGGCGGTAAAATCTATGACCCTGAAAGTGGCAATACTTACAAATGCAAGATGTCCATTGCCGAAGATGGCTCGTTGTATGTTCGCGGCTATATTGGCATTTCATGGGTTGGTCGCACCACTATATGGCATAAAGATGAGGTATATATAAAAAGTTTATGTAAAACGCTGTCCATGTTTGGTGTCAACTGCATAAAATAATATGACGCCATAGACTTGAGGAAGAAATTACTGCTGTGTGTTTGAGGTAAATTATTGTTAGAATGAAGACCGATAATTTAAAAATATACTTTATTGTGTCTTTTATATTTCACAGCATAGTTTGCTTTTACATTGCCTCCATTCTGTCTTCTGCAAGGGAGGCCGTCACAGACAATATAACACCGATAGAGATTTTAGATGCAGCGCCTGTTGAGAAAAAATCAGAAGATATACCAGAACCCTTGCCTGAAAAAGAGATTCAGAAAATAAAAGAGGAACCACTGCCGCTGCCTGCTGAAAATGAAGATATACTGCCTGTGGTTGAAGATATTGTTCCAGAGACAGCAGAAGATGAAAGAGTAGAGGAGGCTGCATCCGGGCAAAGCCTGTCATACATAGCCGAAGAAGTAGATGGAAAGGATGCAGAGGTTTCCACTCCCCTTTCTCTCCATCAAAAGAGAATGGAAACGGAAAAAGAACCAGCATCAGAGGAAAAAACTATCGTAACTGCACCTGTAGAGGCAAAAAATTATATCCCCCCTGTGCAGGAGAAAAAGAAGGGAGTAGAATTTGTTCCATTATTTAAGATAACGAGACTGCCGGAATTTGTTAGAAGGATAGAAGCGGTTTACCCTGAATCTGCAAGAAAGAACAATAAAGAGGGGGTAGTTATTTTAGAAGTGTCAATTGATTCCGAAGGCAAGGTCATCGAGGCTAAGGTTATAAAGGGTGCAGGAAATGACCTCGATGATGCAGCTATAAAGTCTGTCAAGGATTCTGCATTCTCGCCTGCACTATCAGGGGACGGGGCAGTGGCAGTAAAGATAAGGATACCTTTCAGGTTCGAGTTGAAATAAAAAAGGAGGTTTAAGGGATGAAAAAGGGATGGGGTCTTTTAATAGCTGCAATCTTTCTTTTTAACACTACTACATCCGGTGCAGAAGAATACACAATAAAAGGTAGAGTCTGGGAGATGGGGGAGAGGAGTCCTGTAGAAGGTGCAAATGTAGTGATTGAAGGGACTGAAGTTTATGCCATTACTGATAAGGATGGGAGTTTTGAGATATTGGGTCTTGCCCCTGGCAAATATAAAATCATGGCAGTAGCAATGGGGTATGAAAAAGGGGAGGCTTTAGATGTGGTCTTCGATGAAAAGGGTATTGCAGATATAAACCTTTATCTTGAGAGGACAGAGATCGAATTAAAGGAGATTGTTGTAAAGGCGGAGAGGACACCTGAGAAGATTAGTAAATCTGTAATACCCATTGAAGAGATGAGGAGGATACCGGGGACAGCAGGGGATCCAATAAGGGCAATTCAGTCGCTTCCGGGTGTGGCAACTGGCGGTGATTTCAGCGGTGAGCTTTTTATAAGGGGCGGCGGACCCAACGACAATTTAATCTATATAGACAGACTTCCGGCAGGCTACCTGTATCACTATGGGAATCAGTTCAGTGTAATAAATCCAGGGGTGATAAAGGACTTCACCCTTTATGCAGGGGGATTCGGTGCAGAATTCGGGGATAAGATGGGTGCGGTCATAGATATTTATACCAGAGACGGAAGAAAGGACAGGTTTGGAGGGGAGATAGGTATGAGCCTTATAGAGGCGGATATGCTCCTTGAAGGTCCTGTAAAGGATAAGGGGTCTTATATGATTGGAGGGAGGAGGAGCTACTTTGACCTCCTTGCACCTGCCACTGGTAAATTGAGCGGTGATTTAGAATATAGGGCATTTCCAAAGTTCTATGACTATTACAGCAAATTATCCTACCAGCCCAATGATAAGAATGATATGAAGCTCTCCATTTATGGCGCCGAAGATTCAATGGACCTCCTGATACCTGAAGGGAGCGATTCAGCCCTTAATGACCCTGAGTCTGCAGGCAGACTCTTTAATCGCCAGAATTTTAATGCCCTGGGATTAAACTGGTATTATGATATATCATCGGATATAAAATCCCGTTTCATCCTGTCCTATGGCTCCAACAATTCTGAATTTGGTATTGGGAAGGGATACTATGTTAAGGTGCTGTTTGAGGATATAAATGCGTGGGAGGAGTTAAATTTCTATAAAGAGGGGCATCAGATAGCCACAGGTCTGCAGTATGGTTTTTCAAGGGTTCCTGTAGACCTCTATATAAGCCAGCCGCCAAACAGTGAATGGGAAAGGGAGTATGACTTTACCACAGCGAAGAAATTCAGGTATAAGGATACAATTGATGCTTACGGCATTGGCGGATATTTTAAGGATAGGATAAAGATATCGGAACCTGTATCATTGACTGCCGGGGTCAGATATGACTACAGCGATTATTTAAAGGAGAGCCATTTAAGCCCCCGTCTATCACTGGAGTATAAATTGAAGCCCGAGACCACCGCATATACAGCATGGGGATACTATTTTCAGCAGCCGGCAGGGAATGAGATGGTAAAGGAGATCGGAAACCCGAATTTGAAATATCAGAGGGCAGAGCATTATATACTGGGACTGGAGAGGAAATTTCCCGACTCATGGAGTGTAAAAATAGAAGGTTATTATAAAAACCTTGCCAGCCTTGTAGTCCCAGCGACATCTCCTGATAATTATCTCAACAGAGGCTCAGGCAATGTCAGGGGAGCGGAGCTGCTCGTGAGAAAGGATTTAACGGACAGGTTCTTCGGCTGGCTTGCTCTATCCTATTCCAAATCAGAAAGGAGAAATGATATTACCGGCGAGGAGATGGCATACAGCTTTGATGTCCCTTATATAGCCACCCTTATAACAAGCTATAAGTTATCGAAGAAATGGGAGGCGGGGTTTAAATGGAGATACAGCAGCGGACTCCCCTATACACCGGTTATCGGCAGATACCAGAACAATACAGGGAGGTGGAGACCTGTATACGGCACTCTTAATTCCGACAGGTTTCCTGATTATCACAGGCTTGATCTCAGGGTTGACAGACATTTTATATTTCAATCGTATAAGATGAGCGCCTATCTTGAGATACTGAATGTTTATAACAGGCAGAATATTCAGGCGATAGATTATAATGCAGACTATACAAAGGAAGAAAAGATATATCAATTGCCCCTATTCCCATTTTTTGGGATAAGGGCTGAGTTTTAATTTTAACCCGAACGAGTCTTTTTGTTCATTAATTCTATACAATAATATGTTCGTCAGGGGTATCTCTTTAATAATTTTTCAAAACATCTTTATCCTTATTTTGACAAGCTCAGCATATGCTGGTTCTCCTCTAACCCTCTCTGAAGCCATCCAGATAGCCCTTCAGAATCGTTTAGAAATAGGCATATCCGACCAGAATATTCTGAAGTCAAAGGCTGGACTTATTGAGGCTAAATCGGAAGCTTATCCAAGACTCGATATAACAGGAAACAGTCGTTACACGAAAACCATAGAAAAGTTTGAGCCGATTCAGGTGTCCTTTGATTTTATTGGAATGAGATATACAATCTCTCCTACCAAGGATGTTCCTGAGTACCAGAGCGATGTATCGCTGCAGGTAACGCAAAGGTTATTTACCGGCGGCAGGATTTCAGGGAAGATAGAAGGCTCAAAGGAGAGGGTTGGTCAGGTTGAGGAGATGAAGGAATTGAACAGAAGGGATATAATGCTCTCTGTTACAAATGCCTACTGGGAGTTGAAACGGACTGAAAAGATGGCAGAGATTGAGAAGGATAGGGTCAGGTATTCTGAAACCATCTTAGATGTGGCTAATGGAAGGTATGAGAAGGGCGCTATATCAGGGCTGGAGAGGGAGAAGGCTGAGGTTGATGTAATCAATAACAGAGGGGATTTGTTACAGGCAGAGACTACAAGAAGGATTGCAGAGGACAGGCTTTTAAAGGAGATGGGGATTATTGGAACAGATAAAGAAGTAAGCCTCATCTTAAAGGATGAGCCTGTATATGATTTTTCCAGGCATGATGAGAGGATAATTGAAGGCGCTGCAGAGCAGGCTGTTCAATCGAGACCAGAAATAAAACAGATAAAGAGCCGCATCATGGCTGATGAGGCTGATGTTAAGGTGGCAAGGGCAAATTATTATCCCCAGATGGATTTGATTGGAGAATACAACTGGATAGGATGGGGCAAGGATAGTCTGGAGGGGGCATGGAGGGATATGGACAGTAACTACTGGGCAGTTTTACTAAAGATTAACTTTAATCTCTTTGAAGGATTTGCTACAAAGAGCAGGGTCAATCAGGCTAATGCAGAACTAACAGCACATAGGCTTGAAATAGAAAGGCAGCGTCAGCTTATAATTACTGAGGTCAGACGGGCGTATAATAACATGGTAGGGACAGCAGAAAGGATTAATACCCTGCAAAGGAATCTCTCCCTATCGGAGAAGAATCTGGAGGCAGCTAAAAAACAGTTTGAGCTGGGTGTAATCACCATCAATCAGGTGGCGGAGTATAATATAAGTCTGGCAGATACAAAGAAAAGATATATCAATGCCCTTATTGATTTTGAGATTGCAAAGGGAGAGTTAAAGTGGGCATCAGGAGAGGAACTGTTGAGATTGCCATGAAAAAAGTAATAGTGTTTATAGGGTTAGTTATTTTGGTCACTACAGGTATTATCCTGTCTTACAGGGGAAATGCAAAACCAAGGACTGTTGAGACCGTCCGTGTGAAGAGGGGGGATATTGTTGATTTTATTAAGGCGACAGGGAGGGTTGAGGCTGTAGAAGATGTCATTGTCCGCTCAAAGGGAAATGGAAGGATTGAGAAGGTTCTGAAGGAGGAGGGAGATAGGGTAAAGATTGGGGAAGAGTTGGTAAAATTTGACCTTACAGAAAATGAGGATGCGGTCAAAAGGGCGAAGTTGAAGGTAGAAGAGTCGGAGATAGCAATCCTTGAGGCAAAGAGCAAACTGGAGGCATCAGAGCGGGCCCACTCCGACCCTTCTGAGCTGGAGATGAACCTCAAGGCAAAGGAGACACAATATAGCCAGATACTTATAAATAAGGATTCGGCAGAAAGGGAATTTAAAACCTCACAGGAGCTTTATAAGGTTCAGGCTGAGTCGCTGCTCAATCTGAAGGCAAAGGAGGATCGTCTCAAAAAGGCAGAGGCTGATCTCTCACAGACAGAGAGGGAGCTTAATGAAGCAAAAGGACTTTTTGAAAAGAGGGAGAAGACAAGAATCAATCTGACAATGCTTAAGACAGAGTATGAGAGGGCGACAAAACAGAAGACGCTTGCAGAGGCAGAGTTAGAGCTTGCCACATCACAATTTAATCGCTTAAAGGTTATCTCCCCTCTGAATAGCACAGTGGTATCAAAGGAGGTAAAGGATGGTATGGCTGTCTCTGCCGGAGCACCTTTGATGACTATAGCAGATATTGAAAGATTGCAGGTTCGTGCCGATGTAGATGAGGTGGATGCAGGGAGGATAAAAAAGGGTCAGGAGGCAGTCATCGCCTTCGAGTCCTTTTTAGACATGAAATTTTACGGTCATGTATACAGGATTGCTCCCAGGGCTGTTATCAAAGGCGAAAGGACTGTTGTAGAGGTAATCATCCTCATCGCCGATAAGACAGACCTTTTAAAGATCGCCAATCAGGTAAATCTGAAGGTCATAATTGAAAAAAAGGGGAACACCCTTTCTCTCCCTTTATCCGCACTGCATCAGGGTAGTCAGCCATTTGTCTGGCTCTATCAGAATGGCATAGCCCGTAAGACAGAGGTAAAGACAGGGCTATCAGACCTTGAATCTGTAGAGGTTATCAGCGGCTTAAAAGAGGGGGATGAGGTAATTGTGGGGGGTTTAGACTTAAAGGATGGGGAAAGGGTAGAGGTAAGAAAATGACGAATGATGAATGATGATTTAAAATCTTCAATCTTCAATCCTCAATTGATTATTATGCTCCATTTAAAAAATGTTAGCAGGATTTACAGGATGGGTTCCGGAGAGATTCGGGCATTGGATGACATCAGCCTTTCTATTGAGGCTGGCGAATTTATAGCCATCATGGGTCCCTCAGGCTCTGGCAAATCCACCCTTATGAATATCATCGGATGTCTCGATAGACCCACAGCAGGTCAATATCTTTTAGATAAAGAGGATGTTGGCGGTTTGGATGATAACAGTCTGGCAGGGATAAGAAACATGGAGATTGGATTTATCTTTCAGACCTTCAATCTGCTGCCGCGTTTGACTGCATTGAAGAATGTGGAGATACCTCTGATTTATGGCGGGTATCGCAGAGGCAAAGGGAGGCTTGAGACTGCCAGGACTGCCCTTGAATCTGTCGGGCTTGCCGATAGAATTTATCACAAGCCAAATGAGCTCTCAGGCGGACAGCAGCAGAGGGTTGCCATTGCCAGGGCATTGGTGAAGAATCCATCCATTCTTTTAGCAGACGAGCCTACAGGTAATCTTGACTCATCTACAGGAGAGGAGATTATAAGGATATTCTCAAAATTGAGCCATGAAGGAAAGACTATCATTTTGGTTACCCATGATGAGGCTGTGGGGAGATATGCCCGCAGGATTGTAAGGCTGAAGGACGGAAGGATTAATTAAATGTAAAGTTGCTGCCGAAGGCAGCCTAATTCAATGTACAGGAATTTCAATGTTTGAGATTGCTTCGCTTCGCTCGCAATGACACACAAAACAGAAGTGTCATTGCGAGGGCGTAGCCCCGACCATCAGGACAGGCAGCGGGATAGAGAACGATGACCTCGATGCTATTATAAAAGAATCTCGAATTATAAAAAGACTTACCCCTGTTACAGAGGACTGGAGACTCTGGGGGAAATATGGAAACAATTTCATCAAGGTCAAATTCATAGCAGTGGGTCATGATTACGCCGCCATTAATAACGACTCTATAACTCATGGACGATTTATCATGCAGGAGGATGTGGAATTTAAGAGAGAGGTCTGTGTTATTGGCGTAAAGGTGAAGGATAAACTCTTTGGCGCTGAAGACCCTCTCAGTAAAGAGATACAGATAGGGAAAGACAGGTATACTGTTATCGGTGTGCTTAAAAGAAAGGATAGAGACTTTCTTGCCAGCATCGGCTCAATCGGAGGTGAGGATGCCAATGACAGGGTAATTGTCCCGATTTCAACATATCAGCACAAACATAATACAGAGATGGTTGGGCATATACAGGCTGAGGCAGTTGCAGTCTCCTCTGCTAAGGCAGCAGCTCAGGAGATTAAGGAGATTTTAAGCCGCAGGCACAGAGGACAATATATTTACGAATCCCAGACCCTGCAGCAGTATATAGAGACAGCCAACACTATCATCATGATTGTATCATGGATTGGAGGGATAGCAGCAGCAGTATCGCTTGTGGTAGGTGGTATCGGCATTATGAACATAATGACCATTTCAGTAGTAGAAAGGACAAGGGAGATAGGTATCAGAAAGGCACTTGGCGCCCGTAAGTCGGATATAAGGCTTCAGTTTCTATCAGAATCGGTATTCATCAGTCTCTCAGGCGGAGTTATAGGCACAGGGGTGGGGATTACCCTTATCTCGATAATTCAGGTCTTAAGTCATAAGCCAAGACTCCTTGCCCCTGAATATGTAGCAGTAGCTTTGATAGTCTCCATATTGACAGGCATCTTCTCCGGCATTTATCCAGCCCTTCGTGCTGCATCACTGAATCCTGTAGAGGCATTAAGATATGAATAGGACAAAAAAGGCTGCTGGATACCTTGTATTTCTCTTTTATTGTTCAAATTTTTCAAATTTATCCGCACATTCATTACTGCAGAAAAAAACTGTCTTTCCACCGATAACCTTTTTTACCGCCTCGGATTCGGGTATATAAATATTACATACAGGGTCTTTTATCATATTTTCACCTGCCTGCCATTTTGGATTTTCCTTTTTTGTGTACAGGGGCTGTCGGAATGACTTCTTGACTATATATATAATTAACGATAACAGTATTAAAATTATTATTTGTCTCATCTGTTTTTTCCTTTTTGTTTACGAATTTCCAAAAGTGCTTCCAATTCTTTGATTACAGGCTCATCTTTGGGGCGGCCTGCAGCCTTCTTGGACTTAATCAATCCTTCTATTGTCAAAACATGACATTGCATTTCATAAATCTCCATTTTTTCGGAATATTTAAGTGTATCGCTATAATAGCCAACTCCCTGAATTTCTCCAATCAAATCAATGTCTCCAATATCTGTCGAGAATGTAAACCCCGTTACACCCCGTTCCTGAATCAATCCGTGAATCAAGTTCAGGACAGGGTTTGGGGCAAGTGCTGAAGGACGGGGCATTTTTGAGGAAGTTTTTTTAATTTCTGGGTGTAACGGGGTAAAGTTTAATCCAGCTTGCAATGTTTTAAAATCGAATATAAAAGGTAAGTTTTTTGGCGCACCTCTTAAATATGGATGGAAAGGAGAAATGGCTTTTACAATTTTTTCTAAATTCTCCTTATCTCTGGCATAGCAAATATCAATATCTGCTGTTATTAAAGATTTCGAGCCATGAGAAATTGCAGCCATACCGTCAATGATAATAAAATTTACATTATGAGAATATATTTGGGAGAGAAATTCTTTAACTTTTATCATGTTTATTTTTTCCTGCCCTTCTGAGTTCTTCAACAAATTCTAATGCCTGTTGGTGTCTCTCTATTCGTTCAGTGGGAGATAAATCTTCTCTTTCGTACAATAGTGTAACATCAATCCCATATTCAATTGCATCCTGTATCGGATTTTTAGCTTTATATTTCTTTTGTCGGGCTTTTGGCTTCATTGGAGATTGTATAAAAGATTGTTGTATGTTAGTATATCATAAAATTATAATGCGGGCGTAGCTCAGTTGGTAGAGTGTCAGCTTCCCAAGCTGAATGTCGCGGGTTCGAGCCCCGTCGCCCGCTCCAAACACAAATTAGCCACTGACAGACACAGACTAAAAAAGAAGAAAATAAAAAGATTAAGGAGAAATGGGGAAAGAAAGAGAAAGGGAGAATGCAAAAACTTAATAGAACGCAGATGACACTGATTTAAA
>JACQEW010000328.1 GCA_016200365.1 Nitrospinota bacterium | reverse complement strand
GCACCAGAGCACCAGTCACCAGTGCACCAGAAATATATTCTTTACTGGTGCACTGGTGACCTTGTAATTATGAAACAGGATGAGATTAGAAGACTGGTACAGAAGGTAAAAAGGCTTCCCACTATTCCGGTTATTCTGGAGAGTATCCTCAAGTTATTGAAAGACGAGGATGCATCGGCGGATAATCTGGCGGAGATTATATCCCGCGACCAGGCGATTGCATCAAAGGTCTTGAGCATCGCAAATTCCGCTTATTACAGCCTGAGCCAGAGTGTTACCTCTATCTCACATGCTATTTCTTTGCTCGGATTTACAGCAGTTAAGAATATCGCCATAGGCACATCGGCATTTTCCTATCTTTCTTATAAGGGGAGCGGCATCGATTTGAAGGACCTCTGGCTTCATTCTATCGGGACGGCGATGGCATCGGAGAAGATTGGAAAGAAGGTTCCCTCTGTAAACCCCGAGACGGCATTTATCGGCGGGCTGCTTCATGATATCGGCAAGCTTATTTTAATTAATATCTTCCAGGAGCAGTATAAAGAAGTGGTGGATATGGCGAGGGAAAAGAGCTGTTCTATCGCCTTTGCAGAGGATAAGGTATTTGGCATCACGCACATCAGTGCGGGAGAGTGGCTTTGCGAAAGATGGCATCTCCCCGAGGAAGTTCTCCTGTCGGTAAGACATCACAAAACCCCTTGGGTTTCCGATGGGAATATGGAGCTGCCTTCAATCGTTTATCTTGCGAATAATATCGTCAAGAGGGAGAGGATAGGATTTGGAGGGGACTGGTTTACGCCTAAGATTGACGACAGGGTTTTTAAAATCCTTAATCTGAAAGAGGCTGATATATCCGAGGTATCATCTTTCATGACGATGGAGAAGCGGAATATTGCAAATGTGCTGACAATATGGGAGTGAAGAAAAGAACACCAGACACCAGAGCACCAGTCACCAGTTAGGAGAAGTATTTTTTACTGGTGCACTGGTGTCTGGTGCACTGGTGACCTTGTAATTATGAAAGGAACTGAGGCGGTAATAAAAGTCATTGACAGGATACTTGCCGGCAGCACAAAGGCAAGGGTTGACCTGTCTTCTCTTTCGGACGATGACAGGGAGATTGCATCTGCCGTAAACGACCTCCTGTCATTGTATGAAAATACCTGCAACGAGAGGGAGATTTACCGTAAGGGTCTCGGTGAAACGCTTGAGCTGTTTGAAAAGGGCTTAAACAGCCTTTCTGTAATCCGCAAAATCGGAGAGATGTCTCTGTCCGCTGAATCGGTTGATGAAGTATGTGAGACTGCCGTTAAATCCTTCAGGGAAGAGCTTGATTTCGAGAATTGCTCCATCATGCTCCTCGACGAAAAAGGCGGATACCTCGAGATCAAGTCCGTATCGGGGTGGGGAGATATGCTGAATGGAGGCTCTAAAAAAGGGAAGATAAAGATTGGCGAGGGAATTGCCGGAACAGTGGCGATGATGAAGAAACCTCTCTTTATTCCCGATGTTAAAAAAGACGAGAGATTCAAAGAGCTTCCGACCAATGTCAAAATCGGAACCATCCTCTGCCTCCCGCTTTTTTCAAAGGAAGATCTTTTAGGCGTAATAAATTTAAGCCATCCGGATACAGGTGCAATTCATGTCGAGCAGGCTGAAATGTTCTTAACCCTTTCTCATATCGTCGGGCATCTCATTGCAAAGGCACAGCTCTACGGAAAGATTATAAAACTGAAGAACTCTCTTGAAATCAAGGTAGAAGAAAAAACTGCGGAGCTTAAGAAGAAAACCGAAGATGCCGAGTCTGCGAACCGTCTTAAAACCGAATTTTTAGCCAATGTAAGCCATGAGCTCAGAACCCCTATGGCATCAATTCTTGGGTTTGCGAAGCTGCTTATGGAGAGAAAAGATATATCCGACGATGCAATGAGATTTGTAAAAATCGTATATTCACAGGGAGAGAGGCTTGACCAGCTTATCAGCGACCTCCTCGATGTAGCGCAGATAGAGTCGGGGAGACTGGATCTTGAAATAAGCGGATTTGATATAAACCGGGTTATAGAGGATACCCTGTCATCTTTTAGACCTCAAATTACAGCAAAGGAACAGAACATTGTTCTTGATCTGCACCGGGGGATCCCCCCTGTTGAGATGGACAATAGAAGGATTGCCCAGGTATTTTTGAATTTATTGAGTAATGCAGTCAAATATACGCCGATGGGCGGCAGGATAACCGTTGTCAGTGAAGATAAGGGAGACGAAATCCATGTAAATGTATCGGATACGGGGATAGGCATAAAAAAAGAGGATTTCGATATTATATTTGACAGGTTCAGCCAGGTGGACGGCTCTTCAACCCGTGAATCGGGCGGAGCAGGATTGGGGCTGAATATTGCAAAATATTTTGTGGAATTGCATGGCGGGAAAATATGGGTTGAGAGCAAATTCGGCAAAGGGAGCACATTTACCTTTTCAATTCCAAAGAGGCACGAGGGACGAAGGACGAAGGACGAAAGACGAAAGACGGGAGATCGTCCCTCGTCCCTCGTCCCTCGTCCTTCGTCCCTCCCCCCCTCGTCTGGAGAGAAAATCTCCTACGATTATCTGAATGGCAAAAAAGTATTTGTTATAGAAGACGATGAAAAGATTACCCTTCTGATAAAGAACACGCTGGAAAAGCACGGATTAACCGCAGTCTCTTTTATATCCGGGGAAGACGGGGTTGAAGGAATCAGGAAGGAATTGCCTGATTTGATACTCCTCGATATTATGATGTATGGAATGAGCGGATACGATGCACTTGCCCTGTTAAAGAGCGACAGCAGGACGAAGGGGATACCTGTCATCCTGCTCACTGCGCGGGCAGAGATTGCCGACAGGATAAAGGGATTGAGAGAAGGTGCGGACGATTATATATTAAAGCCCTTTGACCCCGAAGAGCTGGCAGCAAGGATAAATACACAACTTCGCATAAAGGCGATTGAAGGGGAGCTTGTAAGGGCAAAAAGGGCTGATCTATGGAAGCAGACAGCCATAACATTGAGCCATCAGATCAATAACCCCCTCACCGTTATTTTAGGCGGAACGGAGCTTCTCATGAATAAATTAAAGAGCGAAGGGGGAGACAAAGAAGAGTGGGAGAATTATTTGAGCAACATCATCAAATCTGCCGAGCGGATTAAAAATTTAATCTCCATGATTACAAAAATTGACGAGCCCACACCCATTACCGTCCACGGCGATATAAAGATGATAGACATTAAACAAGGCAGGTAGGAGCCGTCTCCTGACGGCGAAAAACAGTAAGGAAAAAAACAAAGAATAGAACGCAGATAACACAGCGTGGCAAAACCACAACCAAAAAACTTAATTTCACCGCAGAGACGCAGAGGGAATTTCTAATTTCTAATTACCAATTTCCAATTAAGGAATTTTATTTTTATATTTTTTATTAGAAATTGGGAATTGGAAATTTTTAAATCTGCGTCATCTGCGTTCTATCATTTTAATTAATGAGTAAAAAAACAAGAGTAAGGATTTTACTTGCACTCCTTTTTATCCTGTTGTGTCTGACTGCTGCAATTAATCTCATCCCTGTATATCTCGACCTTAACACATATAAGGGGTTAATAGAAAAAAGACTGAGCGACTATACAGGCACATCCGTTTCCATCGGCTACATACGATTCGCAATAAAAAACGGCATAGAGCTGGAGTTTCATAGTCTTTCTATAAAGGACGGGGAATCCGTAATACTATCGGCAGGGAAGATAAAGACCCTTATAAAGATTACCCCCCTGATAAAGAAAAAAACCGTGGTGGCGAGGAGCTTATATCTGGAAAACCCGGATATTTTTATAAAGAGAGAGAGAGACGGCTCTTTAAACATCTCCAGAATAATTCGTCGCATCTCTACACCGCAGTTAGAGATTAAGTCGGAGAAGACACCGGGAAAATCTCTTGATTTTATAGAAAACTGGAAATTGGAAATTAGGAATTTTCTATCTTCTTTCAGTCTTCAGCCTTTGCTCAGCGATATAAAGGTAAACAGCGGGAGGGTAACATTTATTGACCAATTCGCAGACGGGCAATCCGTTCCTTTAACGGCTGAGAACCTGAATATAGCCATAGAAAAGCCTTTGTTCCGCAGGACAATACAGGTTGAGATAAAGGGAAATATAGTAAACCCCGTTAGAAAGAACGAGGCTTTAGACCCCGCCCTTTCTAAGATGAAAAAAATTTCTCTTGATTCATCCTCACCTCAAGGGGTTGGGCTTTCTAACGGGGTAAATGAACATCGTCCCCCTGCCTTCGCAGAGGGCAGGCCCCCGATAGAAACATTCGAGGGCAGGCCCGCAGAATTCGATTTTACCGGGAAAATATTAATGAGTCAGGAGTTGGAGGTCGAAAGTTTTAATTCTGGCTTCTGGCTTCTGGCTTCTGGCTTCTCTATTTCGGAGGGACATATAAAGGTCAATTACTTGCCGGTATCCCTTTTCAATAGCTATTTAAAGACTTATCTTCCTCCTGAGCTATCACCCCTGATTAAATCAGGGGCATCTTTATGGCTTGCTATAGACACCTCAATACAGGGAAATCTGTCGGAAGGATTTGAGTCCGCCGGGGATATAAATTTTAGAGCTACCCCGCCCCCTGATAAAAGCATTCAGGGACAGGCTAAAAAGGGAGTAGAGGTGCTTTCCGACCCTTTGAAACCGCATCATGGCTCGATCAAATATAAAATGAGCCTTGGCAGGGATTTTATAAACTTTAAGGATTTTAATTTTCAGATAGAGGATTTATGGCTCGCAGGTAAAGGCTCTGTAGACGGGTTTCGACAGGATAAGGCAAGAATGACCTTTAACTTTTCTACATCGAGATTCGATATTGACAAAGGGAAGAGATATGCCGGCAATATTCTCCCTCCCGATGTAAATAAGTTCTTTGATGATATTATCAAGGGAGGCGAGTTTGAAGTCAAAGGCATAAAATTCTCAGGCATGATAGACCAATTCGTCCAATTGAGAAACCCATCCAATTTTAAGCTTTTGTCAGGAACAATCGCCGTTAAGAATCTCGATATGGATATAGACAGGGGAAACTATCGCCTAAGAAAATTGAACGGACTATTAACCCTAAATGATGGAGAATTGAGGTTCTCAAATGTAACAGGCATGTATAAGGATTGCAGAATTATAACTATGAGCGGCTCCGTATCCGATATTCTATCCTCTCCAATCTTGAATCTTTCGGTAAAGGGGGATGCAGATGCCCGCAAGGCGCGGGGCGCTTTATTGGATTTCCTTCCTCCGCGGTATAGAAAAGATGCGGCTCAAGCCTTTATGTTCGAGGGAGGTGTTATCGCAGCCAATATAAAAATCTCAGGACATATAATCGAGCCGGTCCCTTTTTATATAGAAGGAGACGCAGAGCTTAAAGAAGTAACATTCCGCCATGCAAAATTAAAACTTCCCTTTAAAAACATGGAGGGCGCCTTCCATTTCTCTCCCGATGAAGTCTCTATTAAAAAATTATCATGGAATACCGGAGACTCCCTGTTCAGACTGAAGGGCGATATCAAAAAATTCGATTCAGAGAAGCCTTTTTTAGACATCGATATCCATTCCATGCTGAGCCTATCGGATGCAAAGAGTCTGGGGCTTTCGGGGATCGAAGGGCTTTCAAAGGCAGAAGGCGTTTCTGAATTGAGTTTGAATATAAAGGGGAGAGCGGGAGATTTCGCAATTTCGCAATCCCTCGACCTGACCAATACCGCTTATAGTTACGCCCCGTGGTTTGAAAAGAACAGCGGGTCGTCAAACATAATAAAATTCAGAGGCAGGATCAATTCAAATACCGTTTATATAGATGATATGGAAGTCTCTTTTGAAACAGTGAATATATCTATAAAGGGCAAAGTGAGCGATTTTAATAACCCCAGATTTATTCTTGCGCTTTCTACCAATGAAATGGCGATGGATGATGTAGTTAAATTTCTCGTCAGGGTCGAAGACACAAATGCGGAGGGGGCTGCATCGCTTCAGCTCAGCGCAGCCGGGAGCTTAAAAGATCTGAAGGATGCAAAATTCAAAGGGAGACTCTCGATAAGGGATGCCGGCTTTAAATTAACCTATCTGCCGATGCCTGTCAGAAATCTGAATGCCACCGCTGATTTTACAAGGAGCAAAATATTCATACCTTCGGCATCGGGGACCGTCGGAGATTCGCCTGTAAGGTTCAGCGCGAGCATAAAGGAGCTTGCAAATCCTGTAATCGAATTTGCCATGCAGGCATCATCTGTAAATATTGATGACCTTTTCCCTGTGTCTTCAAAAGAAGATAAAGGGGATGAAGAGAAAAAGGATACGCTCTTCGAGAAAATCGCATGGAGGGGGAAGGTTGCCGTAACTAAAGGGACATTAAAGGGATTACCGCTTGAAAGCATGCTCTTTAACATATACTTCAACAAGGATATGATGAAGATAAAAAATCTC